>JBLMZU010000642.1:0-9932 GCA_050258995.1 Bacteroidota bacterium | reverse complement strand
GGTTGCAGAGATCATCGTGTAGGGTGTGGCAAACCAGGCAAAGATGGAAGTATCAAAAAAATCCTTTACGGTCTCCAGGATCAATCGCAGGGACATGTACCGCAGATCAGACAGATAACCGGCGGCCAGCCTTCCGGCATCCGTGGCCCGTCTTTCCCCCTGGAACATAAAGATGCGCCAGTACAAAAAAGCAGCAGTGACCAGGAGATAAGGCCAGGCGATCTTAAGGGTTTCCCGTACCAGCCCGCGCACGCCCCTCACTCCCTTTTGATATGAGGCGTACCCGATCAGCAGAATGCGCGCCCCTTCAAAGCCGATCATGTACTCATAGATCCACAGGTAGTTGGCAGTTAACAACAAAGAGACAAGCGTGCAAAAGATCCTCCATCCCCGCCTGCTGGTGTTCATCGCCTGCAGCGTGAGGGCGATCGAAAGCAGGGCCGTACCGAACCCGAACAGGTGATTTTGCTTTGTGTTTGCATTCGGCTGGGAAAGGAATCCCGGGTAGACGATGAAAAGCACTGCCATCAGCGTCGTGATGTATTTTTCCCGGGGCCATAACAGGCGCAGGATCCAGAAAAATGCCAGCCCGCCGATGGCCCGCCACAGTAATGCATACAAATGCCAGTTGGCGATCCTGTCCCCCAGCAGCCGGTAAACGATCGAATACACCACGCCCATGAAAGGGCGGTCCGTTGAAAACAGGGGAATGATGCTGGCTGCTCCGCGCGCCTTGCCCGACCACAACAGGAACCAATCGTCGTGATAGTACCCAAGCCTGGGAATGCTGATCCCATACGTGATCGCCGTTGTAAGGAGAATTAGCAAAACGGCAATAAAGGTTTCGTTGTTGAGCAGCTTCTGAATTGTTTGCTTCATTTGGATCTCCGGAAAAATTATAACATCAGCCCTATGTCTCCATTTCCCCCGGATTCCGCCAGGGGACTCCCGGATGTTATAATGAATGGCCAGTTTAAGATTGCCGTTCCAGACTGCCATCCCTTATGGAAATTCATTCGACGAAGAAATCGTGGTGGAAACAAACCGGGCCTTTCCTCGTGCCTGTCCTCATTGCCCTGATCTTCCTGGTCTTTACCTTTTCCTATTACCCATTTCAGGAAAAACTCCAGTTCGATACGGATGAAGGCCTGAACCTGATGCGTTCGATGCTGGTCACGCTCGGCCATCCTTTGTACACCGAGGTGTCCAGCGACCAGCCGCCTTTGTTCAACCAGATCCTGGCGCTCGTCTTCCGGGTGGCGGACTTCGATGTGAACGCGGCGCGTCTGCTGGTCCTGCTGTTCTCCACGCTGCTGGTCTGGGCCGGTGCCCAGTTCCTGGAGCTGACCTGGGGCAGGCTGGCGGCCATCCTGTTCTTGCCGCTGATCATCATGGTGCCGCGTTATTTGAATCTTAGTGTAGCCGTGATGATCGGGCTTCCCTCGATCGCCCTGGCTGCCGTGTCCATGGTCTTCGTGGTCCTCTGGCACCAGACGAGGCGCAGTGCTTGGCTGGCCCTTTCGGGATTTTTCCTGGCCCTGTCGGTATTGATCAAGCTGTTCACCGGTTTCCTGGCGCCGATTTTTCTGATCGGCATCCTCCTTTCTGCATACTTCAATAGAAAACAGGAGAAGCTCTCCTGGAAGATCCTCCAGCCGGCTCTGATCTGGGGCCTTTGTTTTGCCGGCCTGGGGCTCGTGCTCGGGCTGACGCTGGTGGGACCGCGGAATGTTTGGGAGATCATTTATCCGCACTTAATGGCGCCCAACAAGGAGTATTTTCATGCTGAGGGGTTTAGTATTAACGTCCATCTTCAGGCTGCCGTCCCACTGATATTGTTGGGGTCGCTCGGAGCAGTGATCGCGGTCTACCGGCGGAACTGGCTGACCCTGTATCCACTGGCCTGGGCGGCCGTAGCGTACATCATGTTAAGTTTTTATTCCCCGGTGTTTTACCATCACCAGTTATTGGTCACAGTCCCTGTGGCAATCCTGGCTGCCGCGGCCGTGGGGGATGGGATTCTGTCCCTCCTCCGGGCGGTGCGTTCCACCGGGGTTGCCCGTTTTGAGGTTTTATTCGGGGCCATCGCGGCGATCGGTTTTGTTCTGATATCCATCCATTATTCCCCGGCCGTCAGCAAGGATCTGCTGAATAAACCGCGGTTGCGTGCTTCCGGCCTGGATGCCACTTCGGGGAAGCTGAGGGTGATCGATAAAATGAATGAATATATCGATCAGACGCACTGGATCGTGACCGATCTGCCGATGTACGCCTTTCGCGTTCACAAGCCGGTGCCTCCGATCCTGGCTACCATTTCGCAAAAGAGGTTATCCACCGGCAGCCTGACCGACCAGGACATCCTTGCCGCCATGGAGAAGTACCGGCCGGAGCAGGTCCTGATCGCGCGTTTTACGATCCCCGCCCTGGAGGATTATCTCCAGACGAATTACACGCTGATCTACTCGCCAGAGTACTTCCGGCTGTTCCTGCGCAACGACCTGGCGCCGGACAAGCAAAACTGAGCGGTATGCTCCAAATTTCCCTGTTATTTTTCAAATCCAAAATTCATCCACTGAATTTTAGGATATAATTGCGTCTCGTGTAAAAAAATAACGGACCTCGGAGGCCTTGATGAGCCTGTCCTTCCAGGAAGCCTCCAGGGGGAACTTCTGAGGTCTGAAAATATATGGAGAAGTCATGTCGAAAGCTAAACTCATCGCCCCGTATGGGGGAAAACTGGTCAATCTTGTTGTGGACGAGAAGGAGCGCGAAGAGCTCCTGGCGCGTGCACCGAAGCTGTCGTCCATCAAGATCACCATGCGCAACCTTTGTGACCTGGAGCTGCTGGCCACCGGCGGCTTTTCGCCGCTGACCACCTTCATGGGCAAGGCAGATTATGAGCGCGTTCTGCGGGAGATGCGCCTGGCGGACGGCACCCTGTGGCCGCTTCCCATCACCCTGACGGCCGACCCGAAGGAGCTGCCAACGGTCGGTGATGACATCGTCCTCCGCAATGCGAACAACGATGTGATCGCCATCATGACCCTGGACGAGGTCTATCACTGGGATGCCGCCACCGAGGCGGCGCTGGCCTACGGCTCCAGCGACCCGAAGCACCCGATGGTCTCTGAAATGCATCGCTGGAATAAGGTCTGCATCTCTGGCCCGCTGAAAGTCATCAACCTGCCCAAGTATTATGATTTCGTCAACCTGCGCTTCACACCGGCCCAGGTGCGCGCCTGCCTGGAGGACATGGGCCACGACAACGTGGTCGCCTTCCAGACCCGCAATCCCCTGCATCGCATCCATGAGGAACTGACCAAGCGGGCCGCGGAGAAGGTCAAAGGTTCACTGCTGGTCCACCCCACCGTCGGCATGACCAAGCCCGGGGATGTGGATCATTACACCCGCGTCCGCACCTATAAGGCATTGGTGGATAACCACTATGACAAGGACAGCACATTGCTCAGCCTGCTACCGCTTGCCATGCGCATGGCAGGTCCCCGGGAGGCCCTGCTGCACGCCATCATCCGTCGCAATCATGGAGCCAACCACTTCATCGTCGGTCGCGATCATGCCGGTCCCGGGAACGATTCGACGGGCAAGCCGTTCTATGGTCCCTATGACGCGCAGGAAATGATGACCAAATACGAGTCAGAGCTGGGCGTCAAGATGGTCCCGTTCGAGATGCTCGTTTATCTCCCGGATGAGGATCGCTACGTTGAGGAAAAGGACGTGCCCAAGGGCGCCAGGACGCTCAACATCTCCGGCACCCAGGTCCGTGACGAGTATCTTGCCAAGGGCAGGCTGCTCCCCGAATGGTTCACCCGCCCGGAGACCGCCGAGATCCTGCGCGAAATGTACCCGCCGCGCTACAAGCAGGGCTTTTGCATTTGGTTCACAGGCTTGAGCGGCTCCGGCAAGAGCGCGACCAGCCAGGTGTTGACCTCCCTGCTGCTCGAGCGCGGCCGTGAGATCGCCATTCTCGATGGCGATGTCGTCCGCACTCATCTCTCGAAGGGTCTGGGTTTCAGCAAGGAAGATCGCGATACCAATATCCTGCGCATCGGCTTTGTGGCCGGAGAAATTGTCCATGCGGGCGGGGCCGTGGTGTGTGCCGCGATCAGCCCCTACCGCGCCACGCGATCCGAGGCGCGCAAGATGGTCGGCGAGAACTTCGTCGAGATCTACATGGATACGCCGGTCGAGGTCTGCGAGCAGCGCGATGTGAAGGGCCTGTATGCCAAGGCCCGCCAGGCCATGCAGGACGGCAAGCCGATGGGCTTCACCGGTGTGGACGATCCGTACGAGCCGCCCATCAGCCCGGAGATCACGCTCAAGGGATACGGTGCCACCCCTGAAGAGAACGCCCATCTCATCGTCAAATACCTCGAGGACCAGGGCTTTTTGCTGAAGAACTAGCCCGCTCATCATCATACGCAGTACGTATAATCGAATGCGTACTGCGTATCTTTTTTCCATGAAACTTCGTGTCACTTCCCGTCTGGCGATGTTCATTGCCCTCGTGCTGATTGCATTGATCGGTGTCCTGCTGGTCCTGCAGGCGACGCACGAAGGCGCGGGCCTGTCAGACGATTCGATCGCCTACATCGCCGGGGCGCGCAGCATGCTGGCAGGCAATGGATATCGTGAAGCCTGGCTGGCCTCCAACGGGCCGGTCACTCATTTTCCGCCTGCCTTTCCGGGCGTCCTTGCATTTTTTGGAACCCTGGGGATCGACCCGCTGCACGCCGCTCGATATGTCAACGCCCTGCTGTTCGGAGCCAGCGCGTTTGTGCTGGGCATCCTGGCCTGGCGGATGACGCCCTCTCTTACCGCTGGACTGGTGCTGGCCGGGCTTTTCGTCCTCAGTGGGGATATGCTGCAGGTCTATGCCATGGCGATGAGCGAGCCGCTATTCATTTTCCTGTCACTGCTCTCCCTGTGGATGTTCGACCTGTATTTTGAGCGGGACCATCACTGGTGGTGGCTTGTTGCCTGCGGGGCATTTGTGGGAATGGCTTTCCTGACGCGCTATTCCGGCCTGGCACTGCTGGCAACCTTCCTGGTTGCGCTGGTAGTTTTGCGCCAAGGCTGGAAGCAGAAATTCATCGATATGGGGATCTTCCTGGCAGGCACCCTGCCCTGGATGCTTGGTTGGGCCATCCGCAACCGGCTCGTGGCTGCCAATGAGACCAACCGCATCCTGGCCTGGCACCCGATCACAAATGAGAATATCCGGATCGGATTGCGTACGGTCTCGGATGCATTGATTCCGATGGAAGCCTGGCGCAGGGAGATCTTCAAACAGCCATTCATCATCGAGGCGCTGATCGTCATTATTCTTGGTGCAGTGCTCGTGTGGCTGGCGGTCAGAACATGGAAGTATGTGACAGGAGCCCTCACCCCCGGCCCTTCCCCCACAGGACAAGGGGAGCATGCGGGCGAAGTCATCGCCTATTCCACCGGCCTGTATCTCTTTGCCTACCTTGCTTCGATCGTCTCGTCCATGCTGCTGTTCGATGCGGCGACCAAGTTCAAGCTTCGCATTGTGGCGCCGGCGTTTGTCTGTCTGCTGATCCTGCTGGTTTATTTCGGCGTCTGGCTGCGGGGCAAAAATCGTCCGCTGGTAGTGGCGCTGACGTTTGTGTTCCTGGCCCTCTTTGCTTATAAGCAGGTCAATACGATCAGTTTCCTGTCGCGCGGCGGGCTCGGGTATGCGTCCTTCCAGTGGTACGATTCGAAGGCGATGGCCTATTTGCGCGATCTGCCGCCTGATATCCACATTTACACCGATGAGCCCGGTGCAGTCTATCTGTATACGGGGCGCGGCAATTATGTTCTCCCGGACCGGTATGATTCGGCCACGGCGCTTCCACGCCAGGGCTTTGAGGAAAACGTTCAGCACATGAGGAACGAGATCCTTGCAGGCAAGGCCGTCCTGGCAGTGTTCCAGGGCGGTGAAGTTAACAACGAAGATGCCGCCCTGTTCAGCAAAGGACTGTATCTTGCTCATAAATCATCCGGCGATGAAATCTTCACCGCTCATCCATAGAGGCAACCATGACAATTCAGGAAAAATTCGACCTAACCGGCCGGGTGGCCGTTGTGACGGGAGGCGTGGGGCTGCTTGGCGCGGAATTCTGCAGGACGCTGGCGGAGGCCGGCGCGGCGGTGGTCGTAGTGGATCTAAACGACTCTGCTTCGCAAGCCGTGGCCGATTCGCTGACGACGGGCGGATTCAAGGCCCTGGCGGTTCCCACAGACATTACCCAGCCTGAAGCAGTGAGCTCGTTGGTGGAACAAACGCTGTCCACCTTTGGGCGGCTGGATATCCTTGTCAACAGCGCCGCGCTCGATCCCAAGTTCGACCCTGACGCAGTTAGCAAGGGCATCACGCCCGGCGCCTTCGAGGATTATCCGCTTGATCTATGGAACTCCGCGTTAAACGTCAACCTGACCGGCATGTTCCTGATGACACAGGCCTGTGTCAGGCCCATGATCGCCCAGGGCAGGAGGGGCAGCATCATCAACATCTGCTCCACGTATGGGTTGAACGGTCCCGACCAGCGTATCTATGTGAAGGACGGGAAACGTGTTGCCTTCAAGCCGGTCTATTACACCGTGACCAAGGCCGGGGTCATGGGCTTCACCAAATATCTGGCAGCCTATTATGCAGATACGGAGATCCGTGTGAATGCCCTCACCCCCGGCGGTGTGTTCAACAATCACGAGGAATACTTCGTCCGGAACTATGCCGCCAAAACCATCCTCGGCCGCATGGCCCGCAGGGATGAGATGAATGGCGCGTTATTATTCCTGGCATCCGACGCATCCTCGTACATGACGGGGAACAATGTCGTCGTGGATGGAGGCTGGACGGCGTGGTGATAGGGATAATGGACGATCGAGGATGGAGCAGGGCCAAACGTCTATGGTCAATGGTCAGCCGGTGAAAAAGATACTCGCACTCATCCCAGCCCGCGGCGGCTCGAAGGGCATCCCTCGCAAGAACATCCGCAGCTTTGCCGGGTATCCGCTTATTGCCTGGAGCATCGCCGCGGCGAAGCAGTCGGAGCTGGTCACGCGTGTGATCGTCTCCACCGACGACGCGGAGATCGCGGCCGTGGCGCGCGAGTGCGGGGCCGAGACTCCCTTCCTGCGTCCCGCCGAGCTCGCCCAGGACCAGACGACCGATCTGCCCGTTTTCGAGCACGCTCTGCGATGGCTGGAGGAAAATGAAGGATACCGGCCCGAGATCGTCGTACAGTTGCGTCCCACATCGCCCATTCGTCCAAAGGGGATGATCGATAGCGCCATCCGCATTTTGCTCGAGCATGGCGACGCTGACTGTGTGCGCGGTGTCGTCCCCGCCGGGCAGAATCCCTTCAAGATGTGGCGGTTCAGCGGCGTGGACAAGCCTTTGAATCCGCTGCTCGAAGTGCCGGGGATCGCGGAGCCTTACAACGCACCGCGCCAGATCCTGCCGCCGGTCTACTGGCAGACGGGACATATCGATGCCATCCGCGTTTCCACGATCCGGACCAGGAAGTCGCTGACCGGCGATGTGATCTATCCACTTTTGATCGACCCGCGTTATACCGTTGACATAGACAACCTGTCCGATTGGGCAAAATATGAAGCGCTGGCCCAAAGCGGACTGGAAATGGTCACGCCTGGGAAGGTGAAGCGTCCCATGCCGGAGAAGATCGATCTGATCGTCTGCGACTTCGACGGCGTCATCACCGACAACCGGGTCTGGGTGGACCAGGATGGACACGAGACCGTCGCCGCCTATCGCAGCGACAGCGTCCGGGTGAAGGAGCTGCGTGCGATCGGCATCGAAGTGATGATCCTTTCCTCGGAGACGAACCGCGTCGTGGAGGCGCGCGCCCGCAAGATGAGCGTGGAGGCGGTCCACGGCGTTGCCCTGCACGAAAAGGGCCTCGTGATGCGTGAAATTATCGAGCGGAAAAATCTCAAGGCCGAGAACGTGATCTTCATCGGCAATGACATCAACGACCTTCCGTGCTTTGAAGTGGCAGGCTGGTCCGTCGCCGTCGCAGACGCCTTTCCGGACGTCATCCGGGCAGCCGATTTTGTCCTGAGCAAGAACGGCGGACATGGCGCACTGCGCGAAGTGTGCGATCTGATATTAGAACGAACAAATAACCTTAAAGGTTTTAAAAACCTTTAGGGTTTTCAAAGGAGAACAACAATGACCCGTGCAGTAAAAATTGGAAATCGAACCGTCGGCGACGGTCATCCGGCGTTTGTGATCGCCGAGATCGGCATCAACCATAACGGCGACCTCGGCATTGCCAAACAAATGATCGACGCGGCGGTCCATGCCGGTGCGGATGCCGTCAAGTTCCAGAAGCGCACGCCCGACGTGGCCACGCCGCCCGAGCAACAAAACCAGATGCGCGAGACGCCCTGGGGCTACATCAGCTATCTGGACTATCGCTACAAGGTCGAGTTCAACGAGGAACAATACTGCGAGATCGACAGGTACTGCCGTGAGAAGGGCATCACCTGGATGGTCTCGGTCTGGGATGAGCCTTCGGTGGATTTCATGGAAAAGTTTGACACGCCGGCTTACAAGATCCCCTCCGCCTCCCTGACCGATACAAAGTTGATCGGCAAGGCACGGTCGACCGGTAAGCCGCTGATCCTGTCCACGGGCATGTCCACCATGGAGCAGATCCACAAGGGCGTAGAGACTGCCGGGGAACAAAACCTGGTGGTCATGCACTGCACCAGCACCTATCCCTGCGAGCCGGAGGAGCTGAATCTCAAAATGGTCCAGACTCTGCGCAGCGAATTTCCCAATATTCCGATCGGCTATTCCGGCCATGAGGTGGGCCTGGTTCCTTCAGCGGTCGCGGTGGCCTTTGGCGCCTGCATGGTCGAACGCCATCTCACCCTCGACCGCGCCATGTGGGGCTCGGACCAGGCCGCATCGGTGGAACCCGGCGGTTTTGAACGGCTGGTGAAATACATCCGCGTGACCGAGGCTTCGCTGGGCGATGGCGTGAAAAAGGTGTATGCGAGCGAGCAGTCGTCCTTGAAGAAGCTGCGCCGCGTGAATGGCGAGGATTGATTGGATATTCGAGAATAGATATTCGACAGCAGAGAGTGGTTTGATGGCATTGACGAAAACGATCCGGCGTGCGATGCGGCCTGTGGGGAAAAGCCTGCAGGCGGTCGCGCGCTGGAAGCGTCTCTCCTTCGATGAGGCGCCTCCCATTTTTGGGAACTCCAAGCCCAAGAGTGGATCGCATCTTCTGCTGCAGATCCTGAGCGGGTTCGCACAGGTCATGCCGTACAGGTATGTGGCAGCGGATCCGGTTCGGACGATCACGAAAGAGGGGAGAAGGAAGACGAAAGAGGAGGTTGCAGCCGGGCTGCAAAGCATCCCCACAGGTGTGATCGGCTGGGGATATGTTGAAGCCACCCCTGAAAATGTCTCCTTCCTGTGTCGCCCGGACCGCGTGAACTATTTTATCTATCGTGATCCACGCGATATGCTGGTTTCCCAGGTCTTCTTCGCCACCGACATGAACGAAGAGCACGGGATGCATGAATACTACAACTCGCTCCCCGATGTCGTCGAGCGGTTGAAAGTGGCAATCACCGGCATCGACCGGGACGGGCTGCACATGGTCAGCGTCAGGCAAAGATACGAGGGCGTGTTCCAGTGGCTGGAACAGCCGCATGTGATGTGCCTGCGCTTCGAGGACTTGATCAACAACCGGGATGCCACATTGAATGCCATGTTCAGTGAAGTGGAAAAGACGGGATACAAAATTCCAATCCCGCGTGAAAAGGCGTTATCCATCCTGGTGGAGGCCATCCAGCCAAAGAAGAGTCACACCTTCCGCTCGGGAAAGACGGGCGGCTGGAAACAGTATTTTACCGAGGAGCATAAG
>JBLMZU010000641.1:0-10571 GCA_050258995.1 Bacteroidota bacterium | reverse complement strand
TGGATAGCCTGCTGCCCCAGTTGGACGCCTCCGAGGCAGATATTCTGTTGCTGAAATGGTAGTTGACTACATCGGTACTCACAGACCTTCTAACCAGGATCCGCAACCTTCCCGATCCGCCTAAGGCAAAATTATCTGTGCAGGGGCATTGAAAAAGACGAAAAGATCCAGGGTGACCATTCGGATTATGTACTGGTCATGGATTCTCTGCGAGACAAACTTCTCTCCATCATCGATCAAATCAACCCATAAACCACTCTTGAAGGAAGGAATACCATGAAAAGAAACATCAAAAACCCAATCTTTATTGCCGTAATGCTGCTGGCAGCTCTGAGCCTGGTGTTCAGCGCCTGTGCCACGCCGCCGCCCACAGCCGCTCCCACGCAGGATATCGGCTCGATCCAGACCCAGTCAGCTCAGACGGTCGTCGCGGAAATGACCCAGAAGGCTCCTCCTCCAGCGACAGCGGCTCCTTCCGGGCCGACCCCCAATCCCAGCATACCAGTGGCAGTTCTGCCTACAGCAGATCCTTCGGGGCCATCGGCGGTGGCGAACTATAACACCACCATCTACAGTGGACCGGGAACAGATTATGTCGTCTATGGCGCCTTCCTTGGCAGCCAGACTGCGGTCGTCGTCGGTAAGAGTGAAGGCAGCCAGTGGTGGGCGATCCTGAATGCGGAGCTTCAAAAGTGCGGATTTAGTCCGCACTTTTCGATTTTCCCCTACCGAAAAGCATTCCACGCCGCGAACCCTATGCCCATAATGATCGCGCCAATTGCCACCCTGGCCACATCCACCTTGAGGAAGGTGATGACTGCGAAGGCAAGGATCATAATCACGATACTCGGCAAGTCGACCAACGCACCAGGGATAAGTCCCAGCGATACAACGATGATAACCCCTACGACGGCCGCACTGACACCCGAGAGAAAGGCCTGCACAAAGCGATTGTTATGAACCTGCTCCATGTAGCGCGCCCCAAGAATGATAAAAATAAAAGAGGGAAGGAACACAAAAAAGCTGGCCAGTAATGCTCCGGGTACACCTCCAGCCAGATAACCTACGAAGGTGGTGAAGAGCATGAAGGGACCAGGTGTCGCAACGCTCAATGCCACACCATCCAGCAATTGGGAAGCTGTCAACCAGTGATACTGATTTACTGCGCCATTCTGAATGAAAGCCAGGGAGGCATACGCGCCGCCGAAGCTAAACAGGCCGGTTTTGAGAAACAGCCAGATCATCTGCAGCCAGTGACTATCAGCGAGTGCCAGGGTACCGCCCCAGCCCATGATCAACGTGGGCAGACCGTTTGATGTACGTTTTGAGCTGGGCAATCCTTCTGTGACAAGCATATTCGCCAGTCCTGCGATCAAAAGAATGATCAAAAAGTCGATCTTCAGGAAGTACATCCCCAGGATTGCCACGATCAGAATGAGCGCGAGACGGCCCCCCTTGATTGCAGCCCGTCCCAATTTGAGAATCCCTGCGGCGATAATTCCAAGCACGGCTGGCTTGAGGATATAGAGCACCTGGTTGACCTGCGGGAGGTTGCCATAAGTCACATACAGGTAACTGAGGAAGATCATCAGTAGAGCACCAGGAATAATGAACATTAACCCAGCCAGAATTGCACCTAAAACGCCTTTCTTCAGGTAACCCACGTAGATGGCAAGCTGGAGCGCTTCCGGCCCAGGCAGCATGTGAGCGAACCCCATGATCCTGACGAAGCGGTCTTGTGAAAGCCAGTGGCTGCGCTCGACCATCTTGTTATACATCATGGTGATCTGGGCGACCGGCCCCCCTATGTTGATGAATCCGAGACCAAAAAAGTAAAGGAATACCTCCCGCCCGGGAGGGAGTTGTTCTTTCTCTTCCTCTTTGACGCTCAGACCCTCTATACCCATAATTCACCTCTCAGTGATATTCAGATTTCTAAAGCTAAAGGCATCAAGGCAACTACTTTATGCAGTCAGGCAATTTCCTTCAAAAGCTGATCCAGCTCCTCCATAGCAGTGGATCGATATTCTGGGGAATAAACCATCGCCACCATGTCGGCAATGCCACATCCTACGCGCCAGACAGCCATAAATTCTTCGCTCACAGGACCGGATTCCAGGTAACCCTCCAGCACCGCCTGCCGGTCAGCCGGCGAGCGATAACGCCTCAGGTCATTGACCGGATGACTGAAGTAGGCATCACCAAAATCGATCACGCCGGTCAGCCTGCCTGAGGCTGGATCGACAAAAGTATGTTCGGGTCCTGGATTGGAATGAAGGGCGACAATGGTTTTTGCATCGGGCAAGGTGCGCATCAGGCGTCGACCTACTTCATCTGGCGTGAGATGGAATGTCCAGGCTTTGTCATCTTGCTGGATCATCTCGGCGATGTCGTCGAAAATGCCACCCATGCGCCAACGCAAGTCCACCGGGGATTGGTCGCCAAAGAACAAACCGCTTTCCCGCAGGGACTCCTGCGAAATGCTGTGGATGCGGCGCAGCATGCGTCCCAAATCTTTCAATGCTTCACGGCGCGTATCGCCTTCCAGCCTGGCGTTCCGGAAGGCCACACCCGGCATCCGCGACATCAGGGTGTATTCAAGCATTGGTTCGGGGTGCCCGTAAGCGATGAAGCGGGGAACACTTATCCCTTCCATTCCCTCCAGTTGTCGAAGGAATACTACTTCTTTTCTGAGACTGGTACGTGGACGAAGTTGCTGCGGGCGCTGGGTTTTGAAGATCAGGTCATCGTCGATCGCATACGTACGCGCCTCGCCGCCGGTCTCATCGATGGCTGTTACTGCTCTTGCACTGGGTACATGCTGACACACAAGTGAAAGAACCCTTTCTTCACTTAATACCGGATCTGGCGCATCAGGCTGGATATAGTAATCTTTAGGCATATCATCTCCTTTTTAGGGGTTAGGATGGGTCATTCTGCCAGTCCCAACCGGCAGCTTCGAGTTCAAGCAGGGCGGCAAACCGGCCGCTTTTGCGGATCAATTCATCTGGAGTGCCCATCTCCAGGATGCGGCCATGATCCAGGACGATCACGCGGTCCGCGGCGAGCGCCGTAGAAAGGCGATGGGCCACAGTCAGGATGGCGCGCCGGTGTTGGGCAGATTCCTGCTCCAGTGCCTGGCGAAACGTGGCTTCACTGGCGCTGTCAATCGCAGAGGTCGCTTCATCAAACAAGAGAATGGCCGGATTCCAGACCAGGGCGCGCGCCAGTGACAGCAGCTGGCGCTGCCCGGAGGAAAGCTGCACGCCCCCCGTACCACTGTTGATCAGCGTGTCGTATCCCTGCGGCAGGGAACGGATAAATGTGTCTGCCCCCGCGACAGATGTTGCGTTCTGTATTTCATCCGAAGATACCTGAGGATCATTCAAGGTCAGGTTGTCATGGACAGAGCCGCTGAACAGCTGCACCGCTTGCGGAACCACCCCGACCACACGGCGACGATCTTCTTCAGCGATCTGGCGTGGATCCAATCCGGCCACGCGGACCTCTCCCTGCCAGGGTGTGTATAAGCCTCCCAGCAGATGCACGATACTGCTCTTGCCAGCACCCGTACGTCCGACCAGTGCGAGATGTTCGCCAGCCTTAACATGGAACGATACATTATGCAAAACTGGCTGATCGGGGAAATAACCAAAGCTCAGATTTTCTATGGTGATGCCGTCCCCCGTGGATCGGGAGATCTGTTCTATGGATGCCCCTGTTTCTCCAGGCATATCCAGCACTTGAAAAATCCGTTCCGCACCCGAAAGAGCACTTTGCACAGTTTGCCATTCTTCCCCCAAAGCAGTGATGGGATCAAAGAAATTCTTGAAGAGCAGCACAAACGCGGTCAGCGTCCCGACGCTGATCGACAAGCCGGTCAATGTTCCTCTTGCACCGCTCCATAAAAGTAGAGAGATCGCGGCTGCCATCAAAATCTGCATAATCGGTGAATAAAGCGCGGAATACCTGGCAGCTTCATTGTAAGCTTCGAGCCGCTGCTTCAAAACGCGGCGGAAGCGGGCGGTGAATGCAAGCGATCGGTCGAAAGCACGGATCACTTCCAACCCGCCGAAGGTTTCCTGCAGGTGGGTGTTCATCATACCGACTGCCTGGCGATTGCGCCGCTCGGCGTTGCGGATGCGCTTGCGAAAAGAGTTCGTTACCAGGAGTAGCGGCGGAACAACCAGGGCAGAGATCAGGGCGAGCCATGGACTCAGGAAAATCATTGCAATGGTTACCGTCACGAGCCCTACCAGATCCTCAACCAGCCCGGCTACACCCGAAGAGAAGAGTGTATCCAGCGTGTCGATATCGGCGGTGCAACGACTAATAGTGTCACCCAAGGGAGTCTGGTCATAATAACTGAGCGGCAGAATCTGTAGATGACGATAAAGCTTCACACGGAGATCTTTCAAAGCACCCTGGGCAGTCAATGCAGTCAGGTAATTGGATAAAAAGCCCAGGCCTTGCACGCCAGCCACCGCAAACAAATAGGCGAATGCCAGAAGCCACAAACCGTTGGCGTTCCCGGTGGTGAGGTGTTGGTCCACCACTTGTTTCATGATCAAAGGCGGGACCAGCTCGAGGCACGCTCCCAGCACGATCACACCGGCAATTGAAAGGATTGCCAGCCAGTGAGGAGCCAAAATTTCGGAGAGATGTTGACGCATCATGCTTTGGGCCGGAGGGTTGGTTGCCGTTGCGTTCACGTAGCGCCTCCATACCCATTGCCTTTAGCCGCGCGCGCCTGCGCCTGAAAAATCCGCGCGTAGAGTCCATCTGCGGCTATGAGCGATTCATGAGTACCGGTTTCTACAATATGGCCATGATCCAACACGATGACCTTATCCGCAAGTGGGAAGGCGGCCAGGCGGTGTGAGCTGAGGAGAATGGTTGCCTGGCGGTGGTCAGGAACCGTTGGGCCAAAATTCTCACGCAACGCTTCTATTAACTGTGCTTCCGTATCCAGGTCAACCGCGGAGAAGGGATCGTCTAGCAAAAGAAGGCCGGGTGAGACGTTAGATGAAGCCAGGCTGCGCGCCAGGGCAATGCGCTGACGTTGCCCGCCGGAGACCCGCACACCCAGTTCACCGATCTGTGTTTCGATCCCTCTGAAAAAGGTTTGCAGATCGGGTTCCAGGGCGGCAATATGGGCCGCATGCGTAATACGTTCTGCAATAGCAGTCTCATTTTCACCGAAAGCGATGTTCTCCGAGATGCTGCCTGAAAAGAGGTAGGGATCCTGGGGTAGGTAACCGATTCGAGCTGCCCTTTCATCAGCATTGAACTGATCCAGAATGCGTCCATCCAAAAGGATCTGTCCTGCTTCAAGCGGATAGATTCCTAAAATGGCTCGCAGGAGAGCGCTTTTGCCACAGCCCACTGGTCCGGTTACCGCAACAAATGAGCCCGCAGGAATCTCAAGGGAGATGTTCTCTAGCGCGGGCTGAGTGGCTTTGGGATAGCGAAAGACCACTGATTGCAACTGGATCGACAGAGGATGCTCCCTTATCTGTGGGGGAGGGGGAACCGGCTGATCCAATCCGACGACTCTGCCTGGGATGAACGAAGCAAACCGCGGCTCGCCTTCGACTCCCAGGGCTGGTGCCAGCAAAGGGGTTAATCTGCTATAGGCGCCACCGCCGGCCTGAATGGAATTGAACATCTGCGGAATGCGGTATGCCCGGTTCGTGAATCGCCGGAATAATTCTATATAGGCGACAAACGCACCGACCGTCATCGCACCCTGGATCACCTGCTGTCCGCCGATCCCGATGACCAGGGCCACACCGGCAACCATGATGGTTGAATACACCGGCTTAAGTCCTTCCCGCAGGCGGACAACCGCGATATTCGATTCTGCCAACTGTTGTGATTCTGCGTCCACTTGGCTTGTGGCGGAGTCTGTTCGCCCAAACAGCTTTAATACCCGGACCCCGGCCAGTTGCTCTTGCAGTGTGCCGGTAAGAGTCGCGTTGGCTTCCCGTGCTGCGATCGTTCGGGCGCGCACCCAGCGTCCAACGGCTTGGGCCAGCAGCATGGCAAATGGAGTGGGGAGCAGCGCCAAAAGCGAAAGGCGAGGATCATATACGAACATGGCAACCACCAGCGAGAGTGAGAATAACAACGTATCCCAGGTCTCGACGATAAACTCGCGGATTCCAACGCTCAATACTTCCACATCCCCGACAATACGGGACATCAGGTCGCCGATTGGCGTGCTATGCAGGCGTTCCATGGGCCAGTTCAGCACGCCGCGTAGAGCATCCGCTCTTAAATTGGCAGCGATCCGGGCGTTAGCGGTGATCAGCCACCAGCGTTTTCCAAGACGTGGAATTTGAGTAGCCAGTGTGCCGGCGAAAAAAGCCAGCGCGGCCCAGGCAACTTCCTGTAGAGAAGCCTGCCCTTTGTCAAATGCCAGGAGCACATCGATCGCCCGGCCCAACATGATCGCCGGCAACACAACCATCGTGTTCATCAAGATGCCGCAAATGGAGCCGAGCAGGAGCTCACCCCCAACCTGCCGGAAATACGGACGTAACTCCCAAAGATAGTGGTTCTGAGTCCCGGAACGTTTAGGGTTGTAGCTCATACACTTGTATTTCTGCTTCCTGGTTCGCCCGACGTGGTGCGGCAACAAAGAGGCGATTCCATTCAGGTACCCAAAGCCCTGTCCGGGCGCCCGCTGCTGTAGGAATGCGCGTCTGGCGCTGATAGTGATCTGCATCTTTTTGAGAGAAGATGTCAATATATCCTTCACCCCCGATGACAAATACTAATCTATGAGCGGGATCATAAAAGATATCATCTACGTCTCCTACGCTGTCCAGGCTCGCTACCGCTTTACCAGTCTCGGTATCGAAAATACCAAGTTTGGCGGGCAAACGAAAGCCCACAAATAGGCGCTGCTGACTTTCATCCAGCGCCATTGGGAAATTGGAGAGACCGCTGGTCATAAACCATGTTGACACAACTTTTTGCTGCTCCTGATCCGCCACTGCGATTTGATTGGCAGAGGGGATATTGACAAAGATTCTCGAACCGGACGACTCTAATTGGAATGACTCAGGGTGACCTTCAAGTTTGATATCACGAATGACTTTCCCGCTATTTGCGTCGATGAAGCTCAAACCGCCATTTCCATAACCAACTAAAACAGATTTGGTGTTGTCATCATAGCGGATATTGTCGGCGTCGCCCTGTAAGTCCACACGACCAAGCTCGGCAAACGAGCTGCCGTCGAAGATCTGGAGGAGACCATTTCCACCGCTCGTGACAAAAAGCTTGTTCACTCCAGGGACGAAGAGCGCACTCTGTGGCTCACTTAGGCGGGCAATGGAATGAATTAAGTTTCCTGTCTTCAGATCCAGGATTTCCACGGTGTTATTTCCCAGAGCCGCGACAAATAACCTTTGACCCTTGGTATCTACCGATAAATGATCGATCCGGCCTTCTACGCCCGGTAAAGGAAAGGTTTGTATCAATTTCATAGATATAGCTCCATCGGCAGGGCCAGGGGATTCGGTGGATGTTTTTTGTAGATTGTTGCAAGCTGCCAGGAAAATTACCAATAAGCAAATGGCAAACACTTTCATGTCAGATCTTTCAGCATGTCCTGTATCCTGACAAGGATCATATCTCGGGCTTTTTTGTAGTCTTCACTCACGGCCGGCACGTTGTGCCAATATGCGATATGGTTCTCCTCTAAATCCACCCCGGGCAATTCGCAAAACGAGACAACAACATCAGCCGCTTCGATCTGTTCCGGCATCAGTTTCTCTGGCGTAAGTTGGCTTGGCGTCAATCCGTCTTCGAGCAGGCCTGCTACAGCATAAGCAGACAGGCCAAGATCCGGATTTGTACCTCTCGCAAGGGCCTGAGCTAGCAGACCTTTTTCCTGAGCCAATTTGTTGAAATATGTTGCCGCAACGATACTTTTCGCGGCGCCATGCTCACATACAAAAATTATCTTTCTGGTTTCAGCCATCGACGGCATCGCCTTTTATCTAGATTACGTCGGCAGACAATTCTGCATACAGCGCTTCATACAATTGGATACCTTTCTCAAGGGCTTCGTAGTCGTCCGCGCTGATTCGCCGGATTCCGCGGCATATTGCGTCGAGTCCAGGTGCAATGGGTTCGACATTCACCTCCTGAACGAGATCTGCTTCATCAATGATGCTTGCGATGCGAATGAGCACCGGGTCCTTCAATTGATGCTCTTTGACCAGGCTATGGAATGTGCAATGGCCTCTATGATGGGAAAATCGTACGCCGGGTATATCAAATGGCTCTGCGCCTTTGGGTAAAGGTTTAGTAGTGGCGGGAACGAATAGAAATTCGGCTTTGGGGTCGATCCAACGGAGGATCAGCCAGATACAAGCCATGCGGTCTACGCCAATGTGTTCCCATGTCACCCATTTCATACTTTTTCACCTCGTAACTCTAATAGCTTTGCCCTTACCTGTTTTCCCAATTCCGTCCGAAAGTAATCCTTCCCAATGATTTGTTGATACTCTTGCGAAAGCTTGGCAAAATCGGCGTTTTTACTCCCTAGTTTTTTCAATAGTTCCGTATATTCCTGATCCGTCTCTTTTGTGAATCGTCCTACAAGGTCATCTTCTGGAATTCCCATCACAAGGCTGGCTCTCCAAAAATTGGCAGTTCCCTGCATTTCCTGGATCTCGGTTGCGAGCCATTGAAACTGTTCGAAGGTTCGAGGTGTATCAGGCAGAACCCATACAGCGTCGTTCAACAGCACAGCACCGAGGCGTTTTTGCTGTCGCCAGACATAAACGCGAAGGGCGGATGGACGGGCGGGCAATTTGTAATTCAGGAGGATCCAGGAAATCATATATGTAACAACGGTTACATTATACTTGAGTCTGGAACATTAAGCAATTTTCTCAAAGATGGGCGCGCTACTGGCTTTGTAGACAATGCCACTGGAGAGTTAGAAGCTTAATGGCATAACCAAAAAGCTCTCGCCCAGGTGCGAAAAGTTAAGAGGAGCTTTTCTGCTATCATTGCACAGCCAGAGTATCACCTGGACTGATTGGCATGCTCAACCAGCGCGACCATACGACCAGCATTTCCAGCCCTGTACTCACCTTCCATGAATGGTTGAAATCTTTGTAGTGATAAACCTTCTATATGCGCTAAAATATGTATTATAATATGTATCTGGAAGGAGCCGAAGATGCAAAAGATTATTGGTGTTACAGAACTCCAGCGGAAGTTCCGCCCTTTTTTTGAAAGCGTAGTTCGCAAGCGAACACCACTCATTCTGACGCGAGGATCGCGCCCAGAGGCAGTGTTAATCTCCTATGAAGACTACCTCCGCTACCAGCAAATGGAAGAAAGTGAAGTGTTGGCGCGATTCGATAAGGTTTGGGATCGCCTAGCCGCCCTCAATGCAGAATTTAGCGAAGAGGAAATTGCTGCTGATATCAAGAAAGCCAGAAAGGGATAGCCGATGCGGGCCGTGATCGATACGGGGGTATTCGTTAGTGCCCTCATCCGCAGACAGGGAACGCCCGGGGATGTTTTACGCGCCCTGCGCGACGGACGTTTTACCATCATCTACACAACAGATATTGTCGTGGAGATCATTGATGTGCTTGGCCGCCCATTTTTCCGGACGAAATATCATATTGAACCAGATGACATGACTGCACTGGTCAATTTAATCCGGCTACGCGGGGAACTTGTGAACCCTGACAAAAAAGTGACCGCCTGCCGCGACCCCAAAGATAATAAGTTCCTTGAAGCTGCCCTCGCATCCTCTGTAGATTGCATAGTGTCTGGTGATAGGGACCTCTTGGAAATGAGTGTATTTGAAGAGATTCCCATCCTCCGCCCTGCAGAGTTCTTAGCGCGCTTATAACGTGTATTTTTCACCAGGTGCTGGATTTCATCACACGTCCTGGTTTGGCAGTAATGGTACTTACTCTTAAGATGCCAGTTTTTCCCATGCGTGTCTGGCATGGCATGTGACCGAGTTTGTTGAAAGGCACTGCGCAACTACCCAGCATCTGTTCTCGCTCTGGTTATGGATTCCAGAACGAGGTTCAGCAAAAGAGCGACAGCCGTCCTGCTGGCCGCTCTTTTTGTTTCCCTTGGTAGTCTGTTATCGCCCGAAATCTCGTCGCCCGCGGGGGGACCCCCTTAAAACCCTATATA
This sequence comes from Bacteroidota bacterium, assembly GCA_050258995.1. GTDB lineage: Bacteria > Chloroflexota > Anaerolineae > Anaerolineales > Villigracilaceae > Defluviilinea. The sequence continues at coordinate 386 of JBLMZU010000641.1, read as the reverse complement.
TCATTGGGACTGTTGGCTCCTTGGATTGAAGGATTGCATCCTGGACGCCGGAGGAACTGTGAAACTAAGAAATACGAAGATCTTTACGATCATAGTTTTCATTTTATTTTTTGTCCTGGGGTATGTTTCGCCTGTTTTGGCAGATTATCTTGGCCCTAATCGGACTGTGACCGTTACTACCACAAAGTGCGAAGTGGTCCTCTTGAGTTGCCAGTGGGTGGAGGCTAAAGGTATCTGGAAGTACAAGCAATCGAACTCCTGGTCGTGCGCCAACGAGAGCAAGCCCTGGCAGCAATACTCGAGCTCCTCGAAACCGTGTAATTCCAGCAATAACGGTTACGACTACTGGGAACGGGACTACACAGACTCCACCAGCACCGTTACAT
>JBLMZU010000640.1:0-2946 GCA_050258995.1 Bacteroidota bacterium | reverse complement strand
CCGAGTGGCAGGACAGACAATTTGTCCGTATCTCGGTGCAGGGATACAATACGCAGGAAGATCTGGATGCTTTGTTGATGGCGCTGGAGACCCTGTTACCCCAGGTGGCTGTGTAATCATCCCTGAATCATCGCTGATCCTAGGATAAATCGGGCTCCCAGCTTGAATCGTCCTTATAATTTGCGCATGTCACTGTAAATGGATGCTTGCGCCAAAAGGTGCGGCATTCCTTTATGTGCGCCGGGATGTGCAGAGCCTGGTCGAGCCGCTGGTCGTCAGCTGGGGCTATCAGCCGACGCCTGAATTTACATCCGGCTCGCGTGATCTCGATCTGCTGCAATGGACCGGTACTCGTGACCCTGCTGCAGCCCTGGGGGTACCCGCTGCCATCCGGTTCATGTGGGAACAGAATTGGGAGAATGTTCGTCTAAAATGCCATGGGCTGGTCCGCCAGGCGATCGAAAGAATTTGCGACCTGACCGGGATGCCGCCGCTTTATCCACTGGATTCAATGCTCTACAGCCAGATGGGCATCGCTCCGCTTCCGCCATGCGACGCAGTTTCCTTGAAAAGCCGCCTGTATGACGAATACAGGGTTGAAGTACCACGGACCCAGTGGCGGGACCAACAGTTCATCTGTATTTCGATCCAGGGATATAACGAACCGGCGGATGTGGACGCCCTGCTGCAGGCGCGCTCCCGGGTTCCATAGCTCATTTTCGCGTTTCTTTCTCATCGCCCGAACACCTGCCCGGGTTCATTCCGTATATCTTATTGGAGGCAGATCGATGAGACGCGGCTCGTTTCTTTTTGTGTTGGTTTCCATTTTGCTGTATTCATGTTCGCCAGCCACATCCGTTCCCACACCAGCGCCGACAGGTGGCAGTTATCCCCTGAGCACGACGACGGGTATTCAGGACGTGGACCACGTTCTCGAGGCTGTGGCGGGTGGAGATCCAGGGCAGGTTGCATCTCTCATTCGTTACACTACGGCGCCCTGCACGAAGGCAGATGGCCTGGGTGGACCTCCCAAGTGCCGTGACGGAGAGGCAGACGGGACTGTCCTGGATGTACTGCCTCTCATCAGCAGTGAAGGCAGTTCTTTGCGAAAGGATGAGATTGGCAAATGGGCCGGCATCGAGCAGGATGCTTTGTATGCGATCTATCGTGTGTCGCTGAATGCACTGAACGAGCAATTTTATCCAGCGGGCGATTATATGATCATTTTCACACCTGGCGAAAATGGAGACATCACTGTTCTGCATGTTGCGCATGGCGGGATCGTGAGAGTCGATACCCTGCACGCGGACTCGTTGAAAGCCATCATTGCACGGGATGCATCTGAAGTAATACTTCCTCCAAAAACCCGTTAAACACGATGAAATTTTTTATCATTGGATTGGATTTTTTAAGTATGGATATTACTCTTGCCCTCGGAGGGGGAGGCTCTCGGGGAAATGCGCATATTGGGGTCATACGCCGGCTTGAACACGAAGGATTTCGGATCAGAGGGGTTGCAGGGACGAGCTTTGGCGGAATTGTCGGTGTGTTCTATGCGGCGGGTTATCGCCCGAACGATCTTGAAGAGATGTTCGCCGGCCTGGACCAAAGGAGCCTGTATGGTCATGGACCGGAGGATGGTCCCTCCCTGATCGGTTATGCCGGCGTAAGGCAGTCGCTGGTCAATCTTCTCGGCGACCGGACTTTCGCGAGCCTGCCTATTCCCTTTGCCGTCACGGCAACGGATTTGAAAAGCGGTAGTGAAGTGGTGCTTTCCAGCGGTCGCCTCGTGGAGGCCATCCTGGCCACAATCGCCATGCCTGGGATTTTTCCCGCCCGTCATATCGGTGACCGGGAGCTTGTCGACGGGGGGACGCTTGATCCCGTCCCCGTAGGCCCGGCTCGCGCCCTTGCTCCTCATTTACCTGTCATCGCAGTTTCGCTGACTCCTCCCATTGGCTCGGCTGCACGGACCTGGTCCGTGCCTCTGCCTGCCTTTGTCCCGCGGGCGCTGGTCGACCGGTTCAGCAGGATGCGCTACGGGCTGATGCTGGATGTGGTCATGCGCTCGATGGATATCAGCAACCGGGCCGTGACAGAGTATCGTCTACAAATGGATAAACCGGATGTCATTATTCGTCCCCGCGTAGGAAATATTGATACGCTTGATGTCATCAATGTACCTGAAGTGATTAAAATAGGCGAAGAGGCTGTGGACGAGGTCCTGCCTCAATTGAGACAAAAATTTACACTGCGCAATCGGATCCGCCGCGCGCTAGGAGCAAAAGCTTGAGCAAGGATTTGAGGAAATATTCCCGCGATACCAATGTCAGACTGGGGGTGGGCGCCATTCTCCTGTTGTTGATCGTGGGAGGAGGGCTGGTTTGGGCGATCTACGGAGCGGGTGCCGGTGGTATGGCACTTACCTGTATGTTCGCGGGTGTGATGGCGGTCCTTCTGATCGTCGCCGTCTTTTTTGCAATCGATTGGATTCTTAGCCGTGCAAGACCTAAATAATTCAACCCTGACGGCCTTCGACCAATGGACACTGCGTGTCCGCGAGTCGTCTGACCCGGATTGCCGGCTCCTGCTCATGATCCACGGCTTGACGGGCGACGAGAACTCGATGTGGGTCTTCGGCCGCAGCATGCCCTCCAAGTATTGGATCGTGGCGCCGCGCGCGCCCTATCGTCTTGAATCGGGCGGCTATTCCTGGCGGCCGCCGTTCGAGGCAGCCGAATTTGGCCGCCCGACCCTGGAGCAGCTCAAGACCGGCGCCGAAGAGCTGGTCCGCTTTGTGGACGAGTACGCCTCCTCGGCTGGGATCGATGCGCAGACGTTTGACGTGATCGGGTTCAGCCAGGGCGCGGCGATGAGCAACGTGCTGGCCTTCCTGTATCCTGACCGGGTCCGCAAGACAGGCATCCTGGCAGGCTTCGTCCCGCA
>JBLMZU010000639.1:0-9523 GCA_050258995.1 Bacteroidota bacterium | reverse complement strand
GGACTGCGGGATCCGCTCCCCGGCCGAAGCGATTCACGCCCGGGGCATCGGCCTGGACCTGGTCATCAGCGACCACCACCACCCGGACGGGGAAAACCTGCCCGACGCTTTTGCTGTGGTCAACCCCAAGCAGCACGGCGACATCTATCCCGATAAATACCTGGCCGGGGTGGGCATTGCCTATAAGATCGCCGAAGCGCTTATGCAAAAACTGAACGGGCAGCCTGTCGATGGCAGCCTCTCGGATCTGCTCGATCTCGTGGCCCTGGGCACCGTCGCCGACCTGGCCCCGCTCATCGGCGAGAACCGCCATCTGGTCCGCAAGGGACTGCGCCAGATCGGCAAGACCCGGCGACAGGGCCTGTATTCGCTCGCCAGCGTGGCCAAGATGCAGATCGGCAAGGTAACAGCCACCAACATCGGCTTCATGCTGGGACCCCGTCTGAATGCGTCTGGAAGGCTCGAATCGGCGCTGGCCTCCTTCGAGCTGTTGACGACCACCGATATCATGCGCGCCGGCCAGCTTGCCCAGCAGCTCGACGTCCAGAACTTCCAGCGACAGAGCCTCACCCGGACCACCCAGGAACAGGCCGAACAGATCGCCCTGGAGGATGACCCGGACACTTTCCTGCTTTTCGCCGCTCACGAGAGCTTCAACCCGGGCGTGGTGGGCCTGGCCGCCTCGCGGCTGACGGAGCTTTACTACCGTCCCGCCATCGTCGCCGCCCGGGGGCCGGAGGAGACGCGCGGCTCGTGCCGCTCCATCCCCGAATTCCACATCACCGACGCGCTCGACGAGTGCAAGGAGCTGCTCGTCCGGCATGGGGGGCATGCTGCCGCAGCCGGGTTCACGGTCCGAAACCAGAACCTGCCCGAATTTGTGACCCGGCTTAAGCAGATCGCCCGGCGCCAGCTGGAGGACAAGGACCTTCGCCATTCACTTTCCGCGGACATGGAAGTTTCCCTTTCCCAGTTGAATATGGAAGTGCTGGATCACCTGGAATATCTCGAACCGACCGGCTATGGGAATCCGAGCGCGGTCTTTGCCTCAAGGGATGTGAAGATCAAAAGCTTCCGTCCCGTTGGATCGGAGGGCAAGCATCTAAAAGTAACCCTGGATGACGAATGCGGTGGATATATGGATTGTATCGGCTTTCGCATGGGATCCCTGCACACCTCCCTGCAGCCACGCGTGGATATTCTCTATAACATCGAGTTAAATGATTATAACGGGCGCAAGTCACTGCAACTCAATCTCAAGGATATCAAGCCCGCCGGGACCCCGGATTAAGTTTGCAACCTTGCTCCTGGTGCGGCGTATAAAAGAGTGACTGCACTCTTTCATTCAGGAGAAGGAAATGAATACAACCTACACAACCTATCCACAAAAGCCCACTCTGGTGAACGTCATCGCGTGGACGACTCTCGCCAGTGGCATTGTCAATATCGGGTGGGGTATCGTCGCCTCTGCCACCGCACTGCTGACCATTGTCGGCATTTGCTGCACTCCCCTCACCATCCTGCCGGCCATCCTGGGCATATTCGAGATCATCTACGCGGCCAAGCTGTTAAGCACCCCTCCCCAGGTGGTACGGCCTGCTACGAACCTGGCGGTGCTCGAGATCGTCTGTGTTTTGTCGGGTAACATCTTTACGATGATCGTTGGCATTCTCTCGCTGATCTTCTACAACGATCCGGCTGTCAAGGACTTCTTTGCCCGTCTGAACGGCGATTTGCCATCCGAGCCGGTCCCGCCCGCTCCACAGGTGCCGCCGGTCGTCCCTGTGACGCCTGCTCCCTCTGAGGAGCCCATTCCGTCCCCCATCACGGGTGAGGAACCCCTTGCGGCAGCAGAGCCCCAGACCGCTGCGCCAGAGCCACCTGCCTCCACCGACCAGACGATCATAGCCTCCAGCAGGATCGATGAACCTGCCCTGGAACCTGAACCCCCCTCAACCACCTCGAGTGACCACACTGTGATCTCATCGGTCAGGAGAGATGGACAACCTGAGCCACCCGCAGCACCCGGGGAACCCGACAACCCCGACAAAACAACTGCAGAATAATCCCACGCAAACCTCCGGTCCGATCCGACCGGAGGTTATATTTCCATAAAGAAAGTCATTTTCCTCTTGACTTTGGTTCCACACAACCATAAAATGGAAAGGATAAACATATGGGCAACAGGGAAGAGTTCCCGTGTACTCGCGGGACGCCGAAGGTGCAAATCTGGCAAGGCGAAACCAGGTGAAACTCTCAGGCAAAAGGACCCTGCCCCCGACAAAACTCTGGAAAGTCTCGAAAGAGACACCGACGGTGTAAATTTAGTTCGATAGGTCCATGGTTCGGTAGTCAGCTGACTGGGATGCTGCATCACTACACGACGGACTGCTATCCAACTAAATGAATCTCTCAGGTCACATTACAGAGGGCGCATGATTAAATTCGTGCGCCTTTTTAATTCGCCACCATTCCTATGGAGCCAAACTGCCTGCTGTTGAATGAAAGAGCATGCTCCTTGCCTCCACAACCACTCCAAAGGAGAAAACAATCATGAACGCTCCCGCAAAATTGAAATACACCAAATCCGACGAATGGTTCGATCCTGAGTCAGGCAAAGCCGGGCTTTCGGATTACGCCCAGTCCCAGCTTTCGGATATCGTCTTCGTCGAGATCCTCGTCGATGAGGGAGACACTGTGGAAGCCGGCAAGCCGATCGCATCTGTCGAATCTGTGAAGGCCTCTGCCGAGATCTATTCGCCTGCATCCGGAACGGTTTCGGCCGTGAACAAGGGCCTTTCCGACAAGCCGGAAACGCTCAACAGCGACCCTTATGGCGACGCATGGATGATCCAGCTCGATGGCGGCGCAGCAGGCGATGCCATGGATGTTACTGCCTATGAAAAATATTGTGAGGAAAGATCCCATTAGTCAGTAATCAGTGAACAGAAGACGGTGGTAAGACTGATCACTGTCTACTGATTCCTGGTCACTGCTCCCAAGGAGCAACTATGACCTACATTCCCATCTCCCCCAAAGAGCGGGATGCGATGCTGGAGACAATCGGCGTCAAATCGCTGGACGATCTGTTCGGCGCCGTCCCGGCCAAGCACCGCTTCCCCGAACTGGACCTGCCCCCTGCCCTGAGCGAAATGGAAGCGCTGGACGAGCTCTCAGGTCTCGCCCGGGCCAATGAAAACGTGCGCGAAGACCTGGTCTCCTTCCTCGGTGCGGGCATGTACAACCACTACATCCCCTCCGTCGTGGACCACATCCTGCGCCGCGGCGAGTTCTACACTGCCTATACCCCCTACCAGCCCGAGATCTCCCAGGGCACACTGCAGGCGATCTTTGAATACCAGTCCCTGATGGCCGCGCTGACCGGCATGGACGTGTCCAACGCTTCGCACTACGATGGCGCAACGGCCACTGCAGAAGCTGTCAGTCTCGCCCACGCCCAGTTCCGTGGCAAGCGCAAGAAAGTGGTCCTCTCGCCGACCGTCCACCCGCAGTACCGCGCCGTCATACGTACCTACACCCAGGGCTTCGACATCGAGCTGGCCGGCGACGATGCCAATGCCGACCTGGATTCCAATCCCAACGATCTGGCTGCACTGGTCGACAAGAACACATCCCTGTTGATCGTTCAGTACCCGGACTTCTTCGGCCGCGTCTACGATTACACAAAGTTGATCGAAGCTGCGCACGCCCAGGGAGCCCTGGTCTGTGTGGTTGCCAACCCCACCGCGCTGGCGATGTTCAAGACTCCCGGCTCGATGGGCGCGGACATCGTCGTCGGCGATGGCCAGCCGCTCGGCATCCCGATGTGGTACGGTGGACCCAGTGTCGGATTTTTCACCACCCGCAAGAATATGGTCCACAAGATGGCGGGCCGCCTGGTCGGTGAAACCGTGGATAACAAGGGCCAGCGAGCTTACGTGTTGACCCTGACCGCCCGCGAGCAGCACATCAAACGCGAGCGCGCCACATCCAACATCTGCACCAACCAGGGCCTGATCGCACTTGGCACGGCCGTTTATCTTTCCGTTCTCGGAAAGAAGGGCCTGCGCCAGGTGGCCGACCTGTGCTACCAGAAGGCCCATTACGCCGCGGCAGAACTGAGCAAGATCCCCGGCATGGGCCTGTGCTTCACCGAGCCGTTCTTCCACGAGTTCGCGTTGTGTGTCAATCGGCCGGTCGAGGAAGTGAACGCTCATCTGCTTGAGCATGGCATCCTTGGCGGCTATGACCTGGGACAAGATTATCCCGCCCTGAAGGATCACATGCTGATCGCCGTGACCGAGATGAATAGCAAGGAAGATATCGACATGCTGGTGGAAGTTTTATCGGAGGTGAGCCATGATTGAAGCACCTGAAAAGGTCACTACCGCAAAGGTTGTCGAACCGACCATCTTTGACCTGTCCTCGCCCGGGCGTACCGGCGTGACGATGCCCGCCTCGGACGTCCCGGAAACCGCCCTGCCCCCCGAGGAGCTCCTCCGACCGGACCTGCCCCTGCCCGAGCTAGCCGAAGTGGACGTCGTCCGCCATTACACACATCTCAGCAGTTTTAACTACAGCGTGGACAGCGGTTATTATCCTCTCGGCTCGTGCACGATGAAGTACAACCCGAAGATCAATGAGGATACCTGCCGTCTGCCTGGTTTTCTATACACGCATCCTCTTCAGCCGATCGAGACCGTCCAGGGCAACCTTGCACTGATGTACCAGCTGCAGGAATGGCTGAAGGAGATCAGCGGCTTTGCCGGCGTGACCCTGCAGCCGGCAGCCGGTGCACATGGCGAATTCACCGGTGTGCTGATCATGCGTGCCTACCACAAGTCCCGCGGTGACAACAAACGCACCAGGATGCTCATTCCGGACGCTGCCCATGGGACCAATCCCGCCTCTGTCGGCATGATGGGCATGAGCGTGGTGCAGATCCCGTCCGACGAGCGCGGCAACGTGGATTTGAAGGCGCTCGAAGCGGCCTGCGACGACACGGTTGTCGGCATGATGCTCACCAATCCAAACACCCTGGGCCTTTTCGACGAGCACATCGAAAAGATCATCGAGCTGGTCCACGACTGCGGCGGCCTGATGTACGGTGACGGCGCCAACCTCAACGCACTGTTAGGCATCGTCCGCCCGGGAGATGTGGGCTTCGATGTGATGCACTTCAACCTGCACAAGACCTTCGCCGTACCGCATGGCGGAGGCGGACCTGGTTCCGGTCCCGTAGGCGTGGCCGCCCACCTGGTGGATTTCCTCCCCGAGCCGCTGGTCGGCATCGTCGAGGAAGCGGAAGACGATACGCCTCCGCTCTATGGCTTCGTCAAGCCGGAGAAATCCATCGGTCGCATGAAAGCCTTCCACGGCCATTTTGGCGGCGGTTTCGTCCGGGCATTTACCTACATTGCGATGCACGGACCCGATGGGCTCAAGGATATCTCGCAGTATGCAGTATTGAATGCAAACTATCTGCTGGCCAGATTGCGCGATACGTATCATGTTCCCTTTGACCGCATTTGCATGCACGAATTTGTCGCTGAAGGACGGTTCGAAGGCAGTGATGTGCGCGCCCTGGATATCGCCAAGCGGCTGATGGACTATAACTTCCACCCGCCGACGAACTACTTCCCGCTCATCGTCCACGAAGCCCTGATGATCGAGCCGACCGAGACCGAGAACAAGGACACACTGGATGCCTTCGCCGACGCGCTGATCAAGATCGCCGAGGAAGCAAAGACCCAGCCCGAGCTTCTCCATAACGCCCCAAGCACCACGGTCTTCGGCCGCATGGACGAGGTCAAGGCAGCAAGGGAGCTGGTATTGTGCTGCTGGCTGCCGGAAGAGTACGATAAAGATTTATAAATAGCCGGGGTGGGCACTGTCCGCCCCCATTTTAAGGAAGTGGAGAACTCCGGGAATTTGAAAATCCCGGAGTTTTTCATACTTCACATCCAAACATCCCTCTTCAACGCACAGGCAGGAACTAATGATCCTCCCGGTGCCGGAACGCCATCCGCTCGGGATGCCCGGCCGGGAGATGTTTTACCCGGTGGCTGTCCCAGCGGCTGTAAATCCCCAGGGCGGCCAGCCCGGCATAGAAGAGCATCATGCTGGTAAAAACCACGGCACCCGGGATGGGTCCGATTGCAGCACGCGAGACGACTTCGGACAGCGACGTGGCCGGGGTAGGATGGGTGGTGAGCACGACAAGCCAGCTTCCGAGAAGCACACAGTATATGCCTGTGTAATTCCGCCGCAGCCGCCGCCCGACTGCCTCCCACCACGGCATGTGGAAGCGCGGCCACTCCATATCCTGGCTCAGGCAGCTTGCCCAATCTGGTTTGGCCGCTTTCGTACCCGCCAGCAGGGGACCGTAGAAATTGATCTCGATCGTCCGTGCCCGCGAGCGCCAGATGTCGAAAAAGCGATAACGCCGCGCCTCCATGTTCAGGAGGAAGGTAATAAAGAGGGTAATGATCGGGATCAACACGTGGCGCTCGATCGACTTATCGGCGAAGACAAAACTCAGGGTGGTCGCGCTCATGACGATCGCCCAATTGGATGTTGTATCGATCCTGCCGCGCCAGGCAGTGGCTTCCGTCAGCTCACCCCTGTAGAGGTGAACCATGGCGGTAACAAATTCACTCCTGGTCAGTTTGTCGATTTCAAGCTGTTGGTCAACAGGGAGAGCGGGGGTAGAGTCATACATGATCAGATCCTCCATCAGGGTAACCGGAACGGACAAACGGAAATATCCTTGAATGACATTGAATCTGTTGTATCACAAATTGAAGACACAGGATTAAAAGAAATCTCCGGACATTGCCACGCCCGAAGATCCCATTACATCGCTGGAACAAAATCCTGTTTTATTGCTTCAAAGCATCCCCAATGATCCTGGCAGAGGCCCGGGTCGAGACCGTAAATCCAAAAAAGGGACCGAAATCCTGACCGGCGGCCATACTGGTGATGTACAATCCCGGCACACAGGTCTGAAACCGCGTATCGAGCACGGGGAATCCGTTGCGGGTTTCGATCCTGTCCTTCAAATTTCCACATGTCAAAAAAGGCACCTGCGACAGATCCACCTTGTAGCCGGTTGCAAGGATCACATCATCCACGACAAAAGACCCGCCATCCTCCAATTGCACATCCAGGGCGCCATCCAGGCGTTTGGTACACGAGAGCAGACCGGTCTTTTGATGGATATGGGTGTTGGGCTTCATCACCCGTTGTTCGAGCCAGGGTTCCACCTTCAACCGGCCTTCCTCCCACATACGTCTTACATAGGTCTCCTTCTCTTCCTGGGGCAGCCTGCGGAACCAGGCAGGGTCGCTCAGCATGCCGTCCATCAAAGGCGGGACCCAACTCCAGTCTGACTCGCTAAACTTTGGCGACTCGTGACGGTGCACCAGGTGAACCTCCTGGGCGCCGCAATCGTTCAGGAGGGCCGCCCACTCGAACGCACTCTGCCTGCCGCCCAGGATCAAAACGCGTTTTTCCTGAAAGCTGGAAAGTTGTACAGCGTCGCAGGTATGCCGAAATCGACCGTCCGGAAGAAGATCCGTGAGCGCCGATGGCAGGTTCTTGAAATACCCCATCCCGACAGCCACAACCACATTGCCTGCTTCCACCACATCCCCATTTTCCAACAGGGCCCGAAAACCATTCTTCTCCTGGTCCAGCCTGTTCACATACAGGGGCAGGGTTTGAATGCCAGATTCATGCTGGAACCATTGCGCATACTGGAGATAGAAGTCGCGGGAGAGCGGCTCCACTTCCTTTGGGGTTTTCCCAATCTTTTCAATGTATCGAATGAGGGAGAAGCGGTCTGTTGGGTCGAGAGACCAATCCGATGCAGAGCGCAGGTACATCCCCTGCGGCATATTCCTGACCCAGAACTCCATGGGCCGGCCTGCCACCAGGTAATCGAGGCCCAGATATTCCACATACGCCGCCAGGGACAGGCCAAAGGGTCCCGCACCGATAATGAGCAATTGGGTCTGATGCCGCATGTTTTTCTCCTGATGCATATCAATAAATTTTGATCAGCGTAATGTTCTAGGGTGGCCCCAAACACGACGATTATATCCGCAAGGGCCCCGCAAACCGTCCTGGAAGCCTTCCAAAATCGCTTTGCTGCCGTTCCTCTGAACTACGATACAATCCTGGCTGTCTAACAGGAACCTTCATTATGCAGCGCACCTTTCATCGTGACCGTTTTACCTGGCTGTTGTACCTGTCGATTGCCTTTTACGGTTACTTTCTCAATGTACTGGGCCCCATCACCCCTTTCCTAAAAGATGAGCTTGCTCTCAACTATACCGTCAGTAGTTTTCACTTTACGGCATTTGCCATCGGAATTCTGCTGGTCGGTGCCGGTGGGCATCTGGTGATCGAACGCATCGGGCGGCAGCGTTCCCTCTGGCTGGGATTGTTCGGGATGAGCCTGAGCACCCTGCTTTTGATCACGGGGAAAAAACCGGTCATCACAATTGGAGCATCCTTCCTCATGGGTAGCATCGGTTCTCTGATCCTGGCCATTGTCCCGGCAGCGCTCTCGGACCAGCATGGTGACTCCAAGGCGGTTGCGCTTTCAGAGGCGAATTCTTTTTCATCCCTGATCTCCACCGCCGCGCCGTTAATGGTGGGATGGTTTGCGGGCTATGCCGGCGGCTGGCGGCTGGCACTTGCCATCATGGCGTGCATGCCGGTCTTCATGTTCATGGCTCTCAGGAAGGACACGTCGGAAGATGCCGTTCCTGTCCGGGTCAAATCATCACAGGATAAACATTCTCTCCCCGCTCTTTACTGGGTCTATTGGATTGCCATCGTCCTGGGAGTTTCGGTGGAGTTTTGCATGATCTTCTGGAGTGCAGATTATCTGGAGAAGGGACTCGGTTTATTCAAGGCAGACGCAGCCAAGGCAGTCAGCCTGTTCCTGGCAGGCATGATCGTGGGGCGTTTCCTGGGCAGTCGCCTGGTCCAGCGCTACTCGACGGGGAAAGTGATTACAGTCTCGATTCTCACGGCAGGAATTGGTTTCCTGTTTTTCTGGTTGACAGAAAATATCTGTGTTGGGTTGCTCAGTCTTTTCATCACAGGCCTGGGCGTGGCAAATTTTTATCCCTTGATCCTGTCGCAGGCCATCAACGCGGCAGATGGCAGAACGATCCAGGCAGGGGCGCGCGCAACACTCGCATCCGGGACGGCGATTCTGGCTCTGCCGCTGGCGTTGGGCAGCCTGGCCGATGCAGTTGGGATTCGTCCCGCCTATGGGATCGTGTTAATTTTACTCATCTGTATCTTCCTGATCAGCCAGATTGCAGGAAGGATTTCTGCGACCGGGCATGGCTGCCATCCATGAAAAGCAGGTCCCGGCTTTTTGTATTGCCGGGTGGGCAGAAATGCCGGCGCCCGGTTTATGGTATCCTCCGCTCACATGAAGAGGCGTTATGAATCCCATTGCATCCATTCTTGACCGTTATCCTGTCCTGGTGATCGACGGCGC
>JBLMZU010000638.1:0-3824 GCA_050258995.1 Bacteroidota bacterium | reverse complement strand
GAAGGCAATACGGCCAACGCGCTGCGGGCATTGCTGCGCAGGGCGGTGGATCAGATCAAGCCGGAGGGCGATCGTCGCTTTACGAGCGAATGGATACTGTACAATATCCTGGAAATGAAATTCATTGAAGGGCGCAAAGTACGCGAAGTGGCGGGGAGGCTGGCCATGTCGGAAGCCGATCTCTACCGCAAGCAGCGGGTTGCGGTGGAAGCTGTCGCGCGTGCGATCCTCGATATGGAACAAAACGAAGTAATAAAGTTAGGAGATGCGTATGACAGTCAAAAACAATAGCGCCAAACGCAAGTATGAAAACCCTATGCCGGTCACGGATGAGGGTTGGTGGGAATCCGTCCTGGCCGAGGAGAGGCTTCATGCTTCTACGCGGCCTCCACAGCCGGCAGCCATCCGGCCAAAGCCTGCCCTGGAGGAAAAAGCGGAATCGGTCCCCGCAACCGAGCCCGTCCAGGCGGACTGGGAGGAGATCAAGGAACTGTATGCTGCCGACCGGATCGTCACTCTTAAGGTGACCGGTCATAATCGGGGGGGACTCCTTGTGGAGGCCGATTCGGTTTCAGGGTTTGTTCCCTTTTCCCATCTGATCGAACTGGCAGGGAAGGATGATGAGGATCGCGATGTGAGCCTTGAATCCTATGTCGGCAGGACGTTGAATCTCAAGGTCATTGAGTGTGTGCCCGAGGATGGCCGCGTGGTCTTTTCCGAGCGGGCTGCCCTGGCCGAACCGGGCAAGCGCTCAAAGCTGTTCCACAGCCTTGAGAGCGGATCCCATGTGAAGGGAACGGTGACCAACATTACCGATTTTGGCGTGTTCGTCGACCTGGGTGGCGTGGAAGGGCTGATCCATATCTCCGAGCTTTCGTGGGGACGTGTCTCCCATCCCAATCAAATTGTCTCGCTGGGACAGGAAATCGAAGTACAGGTGCTGGACGTCTCGGTGGAGCGCTGCCGTGTGGCCCTCAGCCTCAAGCGGATGATCCCCAACCCCTGGGAGCATGCCCAGTCTGAGTTTCCGGTCAACAGCGTTCTTCCAGCCGTCGTGACCACCGTCCTCTCCTATGGCGCATTTGCCCGTATTGACGCAGGTGTGGAAGGCCTGATCCATGCCTCGGAAATGCCTCTGGAGCCCAATCAATCCCCGCGCGATTTCCTCAAGGATGGGCAGCAGATCCAGGTGCGGGTGCTCCATCTTGACCCGGCTCATCAGCGCATGGGATTGAGCATGCTTCTGCATACAGACGCCTGATCGCCTAAGTTCTGTAAATTCTTATGGCTGTTAAGTTGTTGAATTTCGCGGTACGTCATTAATGTCTAACCGTTCCGCCGAGCAACCTTCATACGAACCCGAAGTGCGAGACGACTGGCTCGCCCGTTTTGCGCGCTTTAACGCGCAGTTCGGCCGATTCATGCGTGATGCACTGGGCGTCTTTTTGATCGCGATGGCCCTGCTGACTCTGCTCGCCCTGGGTGGCTTTACTTCGGGGATGCTGCTGACACCCCTAGCAGGCGTGCTCTCACTCTGGTTTGGATGGGGATCCTATCTGGTTGCCCTGGCCGTTGGGTTTGGTGGACTTGTGATCTTGCAGCGGGATGGCTTTTCTCTTGGCTGGACCCGGCTCTTCGCACTGGAGGTCGCCTGCTTCCTGACCATCAGCCTGTTCGCTGCCTTTGGAGGGAATTCCCTGCTCCGTGCGGAATCAGGCATGGACGGCGGGCGGATTGGCTGGGGGCTGGTCAATCTGTTTTGGAGAATTGGGAAATACCCGGGTACGTTCGTGTTGTTCCTCCTTTGGCTTTTGATGGTGATGACCGGATTCGGCGTGTGGGCCATGATTGAGCGCTGGCTGGTGAAGTTGTCAGGCGATGCCCCACCTGCCGAAGTCGCCGCCGTGCCGGATGTCCAGGAGGAAGCGCCCGTGGAACAGCAGGCGGCTCCGGAGCAGCAGGCCAAAAAGAAGACGCCTGCCCCGCTTCCCCCTGAATTTAGAAAATCGCTGAAGGTTTCTGACAGCCAGGATAAAAAACCGGCCGCGCCGCGGGAGCGAGATGAGCGCCTGCCGTCCCTCAATATATTGATGGCGGACCAGAATACCCGCCCCGACGAGCGAACCATCAACCAGACAGCTGGCATGATCGAAAAGACGCTGGCGGAGTTTGGCATCGTTGCCACCGTGATCGGCTTTCGTGTGGGGCCAACGGTGACCCAGTTCGCTGTCCAGCCTGGATTCATGAAGCGGGCCAACTCGACCGAGGAAGAGGCACAGCAGATCAAGGTGCGGGTCGCACAGATCGCCTCCCTGCAAAAGGACCTGGCCCTGGCGCTGTCTGCCGAGCGGCTGAGGATCGAAGCGCCGGTGCCGGGCAAGCCGTATGTCGGTATTGAAGTGCCGAATACGCATTCCTCGGTGGTCAGAATGCGGTCCATTTTGGAGACGGATGCGTTCCATAAGATTGGGAAACCCCTGGCAATGGCCCTTGGTCGCGATGTCTCCGGCCAGCCTGTCGTGGCGGACCTGTCCCGCATGCCTCATCTATTGATCGCCGGGGCGACCGGCTCAGGCAAGTCTGTGTGTATCACCTCCATCGCTGCCTGCCTCGCCATGAACAACACGCCCGAGGATCTGCGCATGGTGATGATCGACTCCAAGATGGTGGAGCTCCTGCGTTTCAACGGCCTGCCTCATTTATATGGCAAGGTGGAAACCAACATTGAGCGGATCATGGGGGTCCTGCGCTGGGTGGTGGTGGAGATGGAGCATCGCTACCGCCTGCTCGAAGCCGCGCATGCCCGGGATCTGGATACCTACAACAAGCGCCTGTCCAAGAAAAAGGACGGAGCTCCATTACCGCGCATGGTTGTCCTGATCGATGAACTGGCCGACCTGATGATGTCATCGCCCGACCAGACGGAGCACAACCTGGTCCGCCTGGCGCAGATGGCGCGTGCCACCGGCATCCATTTGATCGTGGCCACGCAGCGTCCCTCCACGGATGTGGTGACCGGCTTGATCAAGGCCAACTTCCCGGCCCGGCTGGCATTTGCCGTCGCCTCCGGCGTGGACAGCCGTGTCATCCTGGATAGTACCGGGGCCGAAAGCCTGCTGGGTCGCGGGGATATGCTTTTCCTGAATCCAGAGGTCGGAACGCCGAGCCGCGCCCAGGGCGTGATGATCACCGATATGGAGATCGAGCGATTGATCGCTCACTGGCAGAAGAATGCGGAAGTCTCAAAGGATCTCCCGCCGTGGGAAAAACTGCTGACCGAGCCGGAGGAAAATGAGGATGAAGACCTGATCCAGAAGGCAACCGCAATCGTCCGGCAGAGCCAGCGTGCTTCTGCATCCCTCCTGCAGAGACGACTGCGGATCGGATATCCGCGCGCCGCGCGTCTGCTCGACCAGCTGGAGGATCTGGGCGTGGTAGGCCCATCGCTGGGTGGAGGCAAGGAACGGGATGTATTGCTGGGTCCGCTCGACGAGGACGAGCTGCAGGAAGAAAAATAAGCCAGTGTGCGATGCCGGGGAAACCATATTATCTGATTGCCGGTTTTCCTGTTATGATTGCCATGTTGTATGAATAAAGAAAAAAGGGAGAGCTTCAATATCAGCATGGTACAAAAGAAAACCTTCACCGACTATTTGAGACTGTGGTTCAAATGGGTGCTCGATCCTCTTGGCAAATTCTTTAATCGCCTGGGTTTCACCCCCAATATGATGACCATGATCGGCCTGGCGGGGAACACTGTTGGCGCAATCTTCCTGGCGAAAGGCAATTTTCTGATGGGAGGTTTACTTGTCCTCATTATGACC
>JBLMZU010000637.1:0-4248 GCA_050258995.1 Bacteroidota bacterium | reverse complement strand
ATCGAAGTCACCAGCATGGCCCATACAAACAACGGCATGCGGTTGAGCGACATGCCTGGGGCACGGAATTTGAAGATGACGATGATCAGCTCCGTGGCTGCGATCAGCGCCGCGATCTCCGTGCCGTTGATCAGCTGCTGGTACACGTCCATGCCGAAGCTGGGTGTATAGCGTGTCTCCGAAAGCGGTGTATACGCAAACCAGCCGCCATCCGGGCCGCTGCCCATGACCAGGCTCATCCACAGGACGATGCCTGAGAACAAATATAAGTAATAGCCAAACGCGTTCGCCCGCGGGAAGGGAACATCCCGGGCGCCGATCATCAGTGGCACAAAGTAAATCCCAACGCCAAGCATGATCGGCACGGCGAACAGGAACATCATCGTTACGCCATGAGTGGTGAAGAGCTGGTTGTATTGGTTGGCATCCAGGAAGGTGTTCTCCGGCACGGCGAGCTGCGTGCGCATGAGCAGAGCGGCGATGCCCGCCAGTGCAAAGAACAGGAAGCCGGTCACGATATAGCGGGCGCCAATATTCTTATGGTTGACCGCTGACAGCCAGCCGATCAGCCCGCGGCGCGGTTCCCACAGCTCAGTAAGCCTGGCTTCCCGTTCCTGGGGAGACATGCTCAGGATTTCCTGAGTCTCGATCTTTTTCTGTGCAGCCTCCTTGGTCTCCTGGATTGCCGATTTCTGACTCTCTGTACTTCTTGATCCGGTTTTTCTTGCCACAGTCTCTTCTCACTTAATGTAGGGATTCCAGATACGCCAATAACGCTTGCAGATCTTCCGAGTTCATGTGCATCTCGGGCATCAGGCTGCCTGGCTTGACGTGCTGGGGGTCGATGACCCAGCCCGCCAGGTTGCCGCGATTCTTCGTCAGGCTTGCACCGGCGATCGTCAGGCGGCTATCGAGATGGGTCAGGTCCGGGCCGAGGTCGATGCCGCTGCGGTCGATCTGCTTGTCGTCCAGCCCGCGCACCGTATGGCAGAATACACAGCCGGCATTCATGAATACCTGCTGTCCCTTCTGTGTGTTTGCGTCTGCAGGCTCGGCAGCCGACTGTGATTGGGCCTGCACCCAGCTGTCATAGTCCGCCTGGCTTTGGGCAACAACCATGAAGCCCATGTGGGCATGCTGCAGTCCACAGAACTCGGCACACTCGCCGCGATAGACGCCCGGCTGGTCGGCCTGGATAACGATCTTGTTGATCCGCTTGGGGATCAAATCCATTTTCCCGTGCAGTTGGGGGATCCAGAAGCTGTGGATGACATCGGCGGTCTGCAGCGTGATTTCCACCGGTTTCCCCACCGGGATATGGATCTCATTGGCAGTCACCACCCCTTCATCCGGATACTTGACCTCCCACCACCAGCGCCGTCCCACCACCTCGATCTGTACATCTTTTTTTCCAAAGGGGTTTTCCACGGCTGCCAGGGTAAAGATGCTATAGCCAAAAACAACTGTGAGTACCACCAGAGGAAGGAGAATGCCACCCAGGATCGGCCACCGGCTGCCTTCATCCAGATTGTCGATTTCAGGAGCAGTATCGCTCGTCGCCCGTTTTCTTCGTAGCAGTGCAGCAAGGAGCAGGCCGGTCACCACCAGAAAAATGACGGTACCGAATGCCAGCATCACCCACCAGAGCGTGGCAATGCGGGCAGCATCAGGACCATGGGGATCGAGTGTGTTGGGGGAGAGGGGAGGGCTAATGGCCACATTGGAGCAGGCGCTCAGCAATAGGAAAAAAGCGAATAAGGACCCGAACCGACACAAGCGCTTTACCATTGTGAACATTTCCTCTCCAGCACCTGATTAAGTCCCATGTAGTCCTGCGGGTCATACAGGTAGGAAGCAATATCTCCTGCCTCCTCCTCCTTGACGCCCAGGTCGGGCATGGCCGTGCCAGGTTCGATCTGCTGAGGCACCATGATCCATTTGATGAGATTGTCGCGCGTATTGGGTAAACGTCCGGCGATGTAGCTGCGTTGGTAGAAACAGTTGAGTGGCGGTCCCGCCATTGAGTTTGCCCCGGCGACTCCGGGGATGGAGTGACACGAACCGCAGCCATAACTGGCGATCAGACGCCGCCCGCTGGCCAGGGTGGCGGCCGGTACATGATACGGTTCCGGCACGCCGTTGACCTCCCCCGAGCAGCTTGAGAGCAGCAGCGCTACTGTAACCACCAGGGCGAAGCAAATGCTTTTATATTTCATGTTTGATTTTGCAGGGGGGATCTAGACCTGGAAATGAAACCTGCCCATTCATTCTTATAAACAAAATCGAATGTTTTACACAGAAGACATTTCATTTTCATACTTGCCATTCACCAGAAAATTTATAGAACTAACTTGAATCACAGGCTCCATAAAACAAATGGAGGAAATTACAGCAATGTACGAAATCTTTTTATTTTTTGTAATCTGTGTTTAAACCACCCCTGGCTGAAGTTTCGAATTACCCTACCGCATGCTTCTTCATAAGAACTGGGGCGTCTATTTTCTTTATGATTCGTGTGGCTTTCCAAGCAATGAATTGAAATATAGAACAAATGATTGAGATATTCAATACGGGAAATCCCTATACGGTGGGAAACAAGAAAGACCCTACCAGATGTAGGGCCTTTGTTGTTAAAAAGATTTTAGATGGCATCCTTGAGCGCCTTGAGCGGCCGCGGCTTGATGACTGTGCGTGCCGGCTTGGCTTTGAACATGGTCTTTTCCTTGGTGAAGGGATTGATCCCTTCATGCTCGGGAACGGCAGGCTTTTTGACCGTGGTCAATTTCACCAGCCCCGGGATGACGACCTCGTTTTCTGCCTTGAGTTCCTTGTAGATCACACCGGTCAGACCGTCCAGAACGGCGTTGACCTGTTTTTTATCGAGCCCACTTTCGTTTGCGACGGCCTCGATAAATTCCGTCTTGCTCATACGTTTTGCTTTTGATGCCATGGCGGCCTCCTTCGGCGGATTCCCTGCTAAGGGAATCCATGGATAATAAGTGTTTCATTAAGGATGTTTTATACCTAAACGAAGTGACGGGCATTCAGTTATGGGAAATTCGCTGGAAGGATGAAAAAAACACCCTATTTAAAGCGTTAAAGTGTTCGCTGAGGCCCGAGTTGACGGTCACTTCAATAGTGACCGTCACTCGGGCCTATCCACTATACGGGGATGTTGTCAAACTGAATGTTATATAACCGCGCATAGGTTCCATTCAGGGCGAGCAGCTCTTCATGTGTCCCCTGCTCCTCGATGCCCTGATCGGTCAGGACCAGGATCCTTTTGGCGTTACGGATGGTGGAAAGTCGGTGAGCGATGACGAGGGTGGTGCGGTCTTTTGCCAGGGTCTCCAGCGCCTGTTGGACGACCCGCTCGCTTTCGTAGTCCAGAGAGCTGGTCGCTTCGTCGAAGATGAGCACGGGCGGATCTTTCAGGAAGAGGCGTGCGAGGCTGAGCCGTTGTTTCTGCCCCCCTGAGAGCTTGACGCCGCGCTGGCCAATGTCAGTGTGATATCCCTGAGGCAGCGACAGGATAAAATCGTGCGCGTTGGCTCTTTGGGCAGCATCCAGGATCTCTGCCTGCGTGGCTTCCGGCCTTCCATAGCGGATGTTCTCATGGATCGTCCCGGCAAATAGATAGACATCCTGCTGGACAACGCCCACATTCCTTCTCAGGGAACTCAGCTTGATATCCTGGATCTGGATGCCATCCAGCAGGATCTGTCCCTCATTGATCTCATAGAAGCGGGGGATCAGGGAACATAATGTCGTTTTGCCGACCCCGGAAGACCCCACCAGGGCCACATACTCTCCTGCCTTGATCTGCAGTGAGATGTCCTTTAAGACATGTGGATGGCTGTCGCGATACCGGAACCCGACATTCCTGAATTCGATATTGCCCTGGATGCTCTTCAATTCCAGGGCAGTCGGGGCATCGCGGATCTCCGGCTCGATCTCCAGGATTTCCATGAACCGGTTGAAGCTGGCGATCCCCTCCTGAAACTGTTCGGTCATATGCGTCAGTTTTTGGATGGGCTCGATAAAGTTGCCGATGTAGAGCAAAAAGGTGATCAAGTCGGCCAGGTCCAGGGTTGACCGGGTAATGCTGATGCCACCGAAGACGACCACGGTCACCGTGATCATCTGCGTGATCAGGCCAACACCCTGATAGAACCAGGCATCATTCCTGTACGTGCTGATGCGGCTCTCCAGAAAGCGATTGTTCTCCAGCTCAAATTTTTTCGTTTC
>JBLMZU010000636.1:0-11857 GCA_050258995.1 Bacteroidota bacterium | reverse complement strand
TCAAGTACACCTGTGAGAACGCTGCTGCCAACTGGGCTGCGTTCGCCTGCGCCAGTCGCATCGCCGCCAGCATCTACCTGGGCGACAAGACGGATGTTCAACGGGCAGCAAACGTCATCCGTGCAGAGTTCGGTGAGCGGAGTTACTATCCTCCGGATGCCCCGGGTACCAATGGATATTTCCAGCATACGACCGACTACCAGACCTCCTGGGCCTGCAACGAATCCACCTGGACGGGAATCAATCCGGGGTGCGCCAAGTCAAGCGCCAATCTTGATGGAGCGATCGTGGAGGATGTGTCACGCGGCGGTGGTTGTTGTACCGCCCAGGGTGCCGGGATCAGTTATTCGTGGGAAACCCTGCAGGGAATGTTCGTCTCCGCAGAGCTGCTTTACCGCACCGGCGCCTATGGCGATCCGTATAGCTGGTCCAACCAGGCACTCAAACGGGCCATGGACTTTATGCAGCGGGCAGGCTGGGGCATCACCGGTCCCGCCACCTACGTGCCGTGGATGGCCAACTTCCGCTACAAGATGAATTACACCGCAACTTCCGTCACCGGCGGAAGAGTCATGAGCTGGGGAGACTGGCTGTATAAACGCTAATTAATTTGCGGAACGGATAAACGGGTACGTTATAAATTCATGGGCCTCTGAAAAGAGGCCCATGATCTTCTTTACTGCTTTTCCCGGTCCAGCCAGAGCTCGAGATATTTGCGGTTCCAGTCAATGAGGAAGCGGAAGGCGATAACCAGTCCGCCAGCCACGGCGATCCACAATTCCACGCCGCGCAGGCCGAGGATCCAGAACAGAGGTGCGATCAAAATCCCGGCCAGGACGGAGGCGCGTGCCCCGTGATGCAGGACCAGGGTAAGAGCGAGCAGCAGCCCCAAGCCGGCAATGAATGCAAACCAGTTGGCCGCCAGAAGAGCGCCCCCGAAGGTTGCAAGTCCCATCCCACCCCGGAACCCGGCAAAGATGGGCCAGCAGTGACCGGCAACGGCCAGTGCAGCGGTCAGGGCGATCAGCCAGGGACTGCCTGTGTATTTGATGGCCAGGTAGGTGGGCAGAAAGCCCTTTCCAATATCGAGCACCAGTACCAGCGCCCCCCAGCCGAATCCCGCCTGCCGGATTGTGTTGGTTGTCGTAGCGTGACCGGAGCCGGCATCCCGGACGTCCACATTTTTTGCGTAGCGGGTGACCCAAATGGAGAAGGGCAGCGAGCCTGAGAGATAGCCGAAAATGGGGAAGAGGAGATTGGAAAGATTGAACATGTCCGATCCTGGATGTGAATGGCGATTGGGCAGTATAGCATAACGAGGGCAGGGGACAAGGATTGGCGATCCCAGATCGGTGTTCGAATTAATGCGAAATTGGGACGCTTTCATCCTTCAAAGGTTACAGCCTTACAGAATTGTTGTTGCAATCAGTACCCGGGTACTACGGGCAACGTGCCGTAATTGCATATGATTTGTCTTTGTTCGTACAACGCCAAGCTTCATACAACTCCTCTGGCGATACAACCCACTTCCATGGACCAACGGTCCATGCACGATCAGACCTGACCGTGACACTGCAAGATCATTGAAAGCCCGCCATCTGTGAATCCGGATGGACCATTACACTAAGGAGACAACTTAATCATGAACAAGACACTTCTTCGCAGCGCGAGCTTTATCGTCGCGATCGTCCTGGCGCTTGGGGTCTTTACGCCCGGACGGGCCACATCACAGTCCGCCACACTTATGCCAAACAAGACGATCAACCTGGCATTCTTCTACAAACCGCCGTCGAACAGCGACGCGGCGACCGTGGCAAAGAACTTCAGCAATATCGTCCTGACTGGGGGGGATGAAAGCTTCCGTGACCAGCTTGCCGGGAACGGTTTCACATCTGTGATCCCTCAATACTATCGCTCGGAGGGAATTCAGGATCCGGGCAGTTGCACGGCCAGTCCCTCCAACAACCAGATCGCCTACAAGGCCGGTGATTTCTGTGACATCAGCAAGAACCACCCGGATTGGTTCCTTCTGGATACCAGCGGCAACCGGATGCGGACCTCTCCCACCAGCAATTACTGGCGGATGGATCCGGGCAATGCGGGCTGGCGAAATTTTTTCGTCACCCGCCTCGCGGAAATCGATTCGCAAAAAGGCTGGTCGGGCGTCTTCCTCGACAACTTGGAGGCCAGCCTGGGAGAGATCAAGCGGGATGGACTCCTGCCGGCCAAATACCAGGATGATGCCAGTTACCAGACGGCCGTCAAAGGTTTCATCCAATATCTATATACCAACTATTCCCAGAAATACAGCCGCCCCATGATGGCCAATATTATTTCCCGCTCCACGGAAGCGCAGTGGTTCAACTATATGCCATACCTGAGCGGTGCCATGCAGGAACGCTGGGCCGTGCCGTGGTCCAACACCTCCGGATATTTGTCGGAGACGAAGTGGAGCGCCGATATGGCACTCGCTGAGAAGACCCAGGCACAGGGCAGGTTCATTATCCTGGTCGCCCAGGGTGCGAAAACAGATACCAATCGCCAGAAGTTTGCCTTTGCCTCCTATCTCCTGGTCAGTAACGGAAAAGCATCCTTCCGGTATACAGATTCCTCCCTCTACAGCGAAGTTTGGCTCTATGACGATTACAAGGTTCAGCTCGGCACTCCGCTGGCTGCCCGCTACCAGAGTGGAACAGCCTGGCGGCGCGATTTCACCAACGGGTATGTGATTGTGGATCCGGTCAATTGCACGGCGAATATCGTCGTCAGCCCGGCAGCAACGGCGACCGCAACCAAGGCTCCAACGCTCGTGCCAACCTCCACGCCCACCAAGCTTCCCACACCAACGGCGACGGTAACCAAAGCTGCCACCCTGGTGCCAACCGCCACGTCCGGCAACCTCCCGACTGCAACAGGTTCAACCACGGCCATATACAACGACAGGGATGCTGCCTTTGCATATTCCTCCGGCTGGGCGGAAGTCACGGAATCACATTCCTATGGCGGTGAGTTCATGTTGACCCAGACGGTCGGATCGAGCGTGACGTTCGCCTTCACCGGTCAGAAATTCAGCCTGATCTATAAAAGCGGTCCTCTGTTCGGCAATATGGATGTCTACGTGGATGGAACCAGGGTGAGTACCCTGAACCAGAATACGTCTACGGCCCTATTCCAGCAGAAATGGAGCTACGGTGGTACCCTGGCAACCGGGACTCATAAATTAAAACTGGTCTTCCTCAGCGGCCCCACCGATGGAAGAGTCTCCATCGACGCAGTGAGTATTCCATAACGCTGAGGGGAAGCTCCAAAGTATCAAGAGCGGTGCATTCAAAATGCATCGCTCTTTTTAATTCATTTATTAGGTGAATGAGTACTGCAGTCCTATAGGGAAATTGCTCTTTATGCATATCATCGGCACGGATGTTGTATGAGGGGGTCTGGCTTTGGAGCTTCAATGCTGTCTACGGAACCAGCGTTCGATCAAAATCCGTTTGTGTAGCACCCAGCAAGAACCATATTCAAAGACTGCCTGGAGAAGCAGGCAGTTCCAACAAACCAAGGAGTTTTGAAACAAGCAATGAACAGGGTACTTTCTTTACTGTCGACCATTATCGTTGTGGTTGTCTTGACCATGGGCCATGCCAGCCCCGGACAGGCCGCCGCGCAGATGGCAATCATGCCCGCTGAAACGATCAACATCGCTCATTTCTTCAAGCCGCCCAATGGCATGGATGCCGCAACGGCAGTCAAAAACTTTCATATGTTCGTCCTGACCAACGGGGATCATTCATACCGTGACCGGCTGGCAGCGAACGGCTTTTCCTCCACCATTCCAGAATACTTCCGCTCGGACGGAATTCAGGATCCAGGCAGCTGTACCGCCACGCCAATTAACAACCAGGTTGCCTACCAGCCTGGCGATTTTTGCTTTATCAGCGCCAACCATCCCGACTGGTTTCTCCTCGACTCACGCGGCAGGCGGATCACGGTCACATCCGGCGGCCAGTATTACCGTATGGACCCGGCAAACCCCGGCTGGCAGGAGTTTTTCCTGACCCGGGTCGTGGCGAGCCAGAGCCAGAATGGCTGGTCGGCTCTCTTCCTTGATAATGTGGAAGGCGGTCTCGGCAAGTTTTATGGCGCCCTGCCGGCCAAATATCCAGATAATGCCAGCTATCAGAGCGCGATTGCCAGCTTTCTCCACTATCTATATGTGAATTATTCCCAGCAATACGGCCGTCCGATCATTGGGAACATCGTTGCCCGGACCGACGACCCGGTCTGGTTCACATACCTGCAGTATCTGAGTGGCGCGATGCAGGAACGCTTTGCTGTGGATTGGGATGAGACCACCTACCTGACCCCTGACCGATGGCTGAAGGATCTTGACTTTTTTGAAAGGACCCAGGCAAGTGGGAAGTATGCCATCCTGGTGGCGCCCGGCTACCAGAATGACCTGCAGCGTCAGAATTTTGCCTTTGCCTCCTACCTGCTGGTCAATAACGGAAAGGCCGCCTTCCGGTACTCAACCGACGGTGCCTACCGGGACGCATGGTTGTATAGTAACTACAAAGTGAACCCGGGGAAGCCCCTGGGACCTCGCTATCAATCCGGGGGCCTCTGGCGCCGGGACTTTACAGATGGCTGCGTGACGGTGGATCCTGTAAGCCACTCGGCAACTCTTCAATTTAACGGTGGAGCATGCATGCCGGTATCCTGGGCGGGGGGCGTGGTTGTGCAATCCAATCAACCTGTGGTATCCGTGGGCCGTCCACATGTGGCCGAGCAGGTGATGACCTATAACGGGTATTCGGGCGGCAGCTCGTCGATGTATGTGCCGATGTTGTTCAAGGGCGCCTTTGGCGGCTCGTATAATTCCGCCTTTTATGTGCAGAATGTGAACGGCAGCAACACGGCTAGCGTCACAATCAAATATTACGATTCGAGTGGTGCGCTCAACTGCTCGGTGAATGACACCATTGCTCCTCTGGCTTCCAAAGGATATTGGGTTCCTAATATCGCCTGTCTTCCGGCGGGCTGGGTTGGCGGAGTGGCGATCACTTCCAACCAGGATATTGTGGCGGTGGGCCGGCCTCATATCGGAAATCAGGTCACCACGTACAACGGCTTTGCGAAGGGCAGCCCGTCGATGTATGTGCCGATGTTGTTCAAGGGCGCGTTTGGCGGCTCGTATAATTCTGCCTTTTACGTGCAGAATGTGAATGGCAGCAACACGGCTAGCGTCACAATCAAATATTACGATTCGAGCGGTGCGCTGAACTGCTCCGTGGATGACACCATTGCTCCCTTTGCCTCCAAAAGTTACTGGCTGCCTAATGTAGCCTGTCTTCCGGCGGGCTGGGTCGGCGGGGTGGTGGTCACTTCCAGTCAGGACATTGTGGCAGTGGGCCGTCCCCACATTGGAAAGGAAGTGACGACATATGACGGGTTTGCAGATGGCAGCCCGTCGATGTATGTGCCGATGTTGTTCAAGGGAGCATTTGGCGGCTCGTATAATTCTGCTTTTTATGTGCAGAATGTGAACGGCAGCAATACGGCCAGCGTATCCATCAAATATTACAATTCCGATGGCAAGCTTGTTTGCTCCATGAGCGATACGCTCGCTCCTCATGCCTCCAAAAGTTATTGGGTTCCCAGCGCCCCCTGTCTTCCGGCTGGCTGGGTTGGGGGAGCCATCGTGGAATCCAACCAGAACATTGTAGCGGTGGGACGCCCACATATTGGTGCGGAAGTCACCAGCTATCCGGGATTCTCCGGCGGCAGCCAGTCTCTCTATATCCCCATGTTGTTCAAGAATATGTGGAGCTCGTATAACTCCGCCTTTTATTTGCAGAACATGGATTCTGGAAGCTCGGCCGATGTGACCCTGCGTTTTTACGATGTCGGTGGGAAACTGGTATGCACGCGTAACGATACCATCCCGCCGCTGGCTTCGCTTGGGTACTGGCTGCCCACTGTAAGCTGTAACTATTAACTGCCCGAGAATTCAACGGCAATGAAAAAGATTGCCCCATAAAAAAGGAGAGGCACCTCCCCGACCCGGGAAAGGTGTCTCTCCTTTTATGACAAACAGTATGCCGGGATGTTAATCACCCGTCAATTGCAGGCTGAATGGACCATACTCCATCAGCTCGATGAGATTGCCATCCGGATCCGTCATCCAGGCCTGGCGCGAGTGATCCCTTTCGGTTTTGATCTCTGTCACCCCGACCCCTCTGCTTTTCAACTTGCTGCAGTATTCGTCCAGGCCGGTCACTTCGAGACAAAAATGCCGGTACTGGGTTCCGGCGGTTAGCTCCTGTACTTTTCCTCCCCAAACCGCAACGGCCATGGCCTGGTCGAAAAATTCAAGGAATGTGGTGTTGCCGCAGCCGAAGTAATAGCCGAAGTGTTCGCCTCGTTCGTTGTCCAATGTAAACTTTACATCCATGCCCAGTTTATTGACATAGAAGTCGATGATCCGGGAGAGGTCGTTGGTCATAAAGTTGAGATGGGCAAGTTGCCGTATCATGGTTCCTCCAATTGTAGAATTCAATCCTGTGGAGCGATTTGCTTTACGCGCCCAACCGCACCGCTCTCCAGCCGGACCTTGATGCCGTGCGGATGGGTCGGGGATTTGGTCAGTATATCCTTCACGATGCCCCTGGTCAATTTGCCTGTACGCTGGTCCTGTTTCAGGACGATCAGGACGGTCATGCCGGGCTTGATATTGGAGCGGGTTTGTCCGTCCATTATATTTGATCCTCAATAGGAAGCAGGTCACGCAATCGGCATGACCTGCTTGATCGTTGTTAAGGCCCTGTCGTGGGTGTTTCGGTTGGCACCGGGGCGGTGGTTGGCGTTTCGCTTGGCGTGACAACCGCCGGCACAGACGTGTCTGTCGGGATGGGGGTCGGTGGGACGTCTGTGGCAGGCGGCGTTGCGGTCGGCGTGGGAGTGGGCAGGTTTAGGTTGAAGGTCACGCGCCTTTCGGCGTGATAATCCTCCCCATTCATCAGATACAGCCGGAGGGTGACCTGAGGAGACGTGACATTCGTCAGATCCCAGGTGTAGATCGGCCCGCCTGGTTCCGGGACCGGGTTATTGCCCTCGGCGAGCACGGTCCAGTCGGAGGGATCGTTCCCCGGGCCGTATTCCAGGCGCCAGCCTGTAAAGCCGCCGTTCTTGACATCGATGATCCCGGAAATGGGAAGGGCCGGGTCGGTTACGGTGCCGCCATCCGGTGGATTTTGGATCTGGAGCACCGGGTGCGGATCGGCGGAGCTGCACTCGCGGTCGGGGGTAAAGAAGGGATTGCGCGGCAGGTCGTTCGCATCCAGCCAGTCACGTCCATCGCCCGAGCGAAGCCATTTCCTGGCCCATTTGTCGGTCACGTTCAGGACCTTTTCATCATCGGCGAAGTCCTTGCAGGCATCGCCCGCGATCAGGCCGGTCCATGTATCGATCGGGATGCGCCGGATCAAATCCTGGCTCTTGGGCAGGGGCGGCTGGTCGCTGGCGAAATATTCGGTGCGCTGACCGCCGCGGCATTCGCTGGAAGGCTCGGTCCCGGACGAGGCGCAGATCACCGTCTGGACGATGCCGGGCGGGATCGAGAACGGCGTGGGCGCATTATTGGTGACGTATGGGACCGCGAACTGCATGAACGCCGACCAGATCGGCGCGGCGCCTGTCAAACCGGTGGTGTTGACCATCGGCGTGTAATCCGCATTGCCCACCCAGACGCCGGTCACAAGATCCGGAGTGTAGCCAAGGGTCCAGTTGTCGCGGAAGTCGTTCGTGGTGCCAGTCTTGGCGGCCACCTGGAACGGCAGGTTCAACAGCGAGTTGCGTCCGAACATTGGTGCCCGCGCATCATTGTCCGATAGGATGGACGACATCAGGAAGGCGTGCTCGGGGCGGATCACCTGTTCGCCTGCAGGCGGCTTGTATTCATAAACGACATTGCCCTGGTAATCCACGATCTTCAAAATGGCGACGGGCGGGACTTTCTTGCCGCCATTGGCAATCACCGCGTACGCCCCTGTCTCCTGCAGCAGGCTTACGTCGCCGCCCCCCAGGGTCAGGGAGAGACCGTAATCCGGCCGGGTGAAGGTGGTGATCCCCAGTTTTTCGGCCATGCCGATCATGCCTTCTTTTTGAGGCGTGTTCGGGTCGTCGTAAATGCCAACGAATTGCAGCGTTTTTACGGCAGGGACGTTAAATGAATTCGCCAGCGCCGTGCGTACGGTGACCGGACCATGGAATTTGCCGTCGTAATTCACCGGGCGATAGGGCTCGCGCGTATCGTTCGGATCGCCGGACGGCGGGAACTCACTGGGCACATCCCAGATCAGGGTGGCCGGCGTCCAGCCCTTTTCGAAGGCCGCAAGATAGTTGATGGGCTTGATGGACGAGCCCGGCTGGCGCGTCGGGCTGTCTGCCATGTTGATCTGCCCGGAAATGGCTTCGTTGTTGAAATCGGGCGAGCCGACCATGGCCAGGATCTCTCCAGTGGCAGGCCGGATGGAAACCAGGGCGCCATCGTGGGCATTCTTGTCGGCCAGCTGGGCGACCTGTTCGGTCACCAGCCGCTGGGCTTCATCCTGCATGGTGGGGTCGAGCGTGGTGTACACGGTAAAGCCGGAGCGATAGATGGTCTGTGGATCGTACTGTTTTTCCAGCTGCTCGCGGACGAAGTTGACCCAGTGCGGGTATTTCGTGTTGACGTTGGGCGAGTTGAAGACGCGCGACTTCATCTCATTGGCCGCGTTCGCCGCCGCCACCTCGTCTACGCAGATGGGTGTGTCACTGGTGCTGACCTTGATGCAGCCTTCCGCCTGGCTCAAGCTGTACATCAGGACGAGCACCTGCTGCTGGCGGGCCAGGGTCACATCCCGGTTGGTATAAATGTCATACACCGACGGAGACTGCGGCAGACCGGCCAGGAAGGCCGCTTCGGATAGGGTCAGCTGGTTGGCGGCCTTGCCGAAGTAGGTCTCGGAGGCGGCTTCGATACCATACGCAAGGTTGCCGTAATAGATCTCATTCAGATACAGCTCGAGGATCTGGTCCTTCGAATACCGCCGTGTGATTTCCGCGGCCAGGATGATCTCGCGGGCCTTGCGGGCGTAGGTGCGCTCGGCGCGCTCCTCGGGTGAAAGCAGCAGGGCGCGGGCCAGCTGCTGCGTGATCGTGGATGCACCGCCGCCCTGTCCGTTCGTGGTGTAGTTTTCCCACAGGGCGCGGACGATCGCCGCCGGGTCAAAGCCGGGATGGCGGTAGAAATCCTTGTCCTCGGTGGCGATGGTCGCCGCGATCAGGGCCGGAGAGATCTTGTTGAGCGGCACGTATGTACGCCGTCCTGCGGAAGGATCGAGGATCTCATACAGCACGTTTCCGTTGCGGTCCAGGATTCGGGTGGTCTCAAACTGCGAGGCGCGATTCTGCAGGTCCGCCACGCTCGGCAGGGTGCGGGCAATGGAATAATAGGAAAACAGCAGGGCCGATCCGCCGATCAGGAGCAGGAATACGGCACTGAACAAGGCGATGATGACGGCCCGCACAAGACAGCCGCTATATTCCGGGCGCCAGCCCGTGGTATTTGTCCGGGGTCGGTACGGTGGCGGCGGCTGGGTGGGGCGCTGGATGGGCGGGTTCAGGGGCGGTGCCGGCGGGACGCGGTTGACATTCGCCGGTGCGCCATTTCGCGGCCGGCTGGTGGGTTCATAGGCGACCGGCGTGACGCGCGTGCCGTCCATGTCCACCTCGTGGACACGGCGCGGCAGCGGCATATTATCCTTGTCGAGCGGGATGTTCTGCGATGGGTAGGTCGGATATATCTTTTGCGGTTGAGCCCGGGTGGTCCCCGCCGGATCGACGGGCTCATTGGCGCTGGGTTCCAGCGGAGGCTCGGGACGAGTCTCCGCTTCCGAATCCAGTAATCGTTTTATTTGGCGTTTTCTCTCTTCTTCTTCACTTGTCATGTCAATTCCGTCTATTCATATACATCTTGCGAAGGACGGCTTCATTCGGCGTGATCCTTATCACCTTCGCAGGATCCTACTTGGGCTTGCTCATCATCAAAACGGTCCATCGGCCGCGATGGCAGGCCTCCTGATTCTGATTTTTGACCTCCAGTGTGATCGTCACGGAGCCTCCGCCGATACGCGGCAGAGCTTTCAATTCCTTCACGACCAGCTCCACGTAAATGGTGTCACCGATAAACACCGGCTTGACGAACTTCCATTCGTTGACTTCCCGGAACGCGATCACCGTTCCATCGAGGATGCCCGTTTGCCAGGCCAGCCCGGAGGCGATGGAGAGGCCCAGCAGCCCATGGGCGACCTGCCTGCCGAACATCGTGGTCTTGCTGAACTCCGGGTCGGTATGGATGCGGTTGTCGTCGCCCGTCAGCCTGGCGAAGGTCATGATGTCGTCTTCCGTGATGGTCCGCTTCTGGGTATCGAGCTTCTGCCCGGCATAGAAATCTTCAAAGTAGAGTCCCATGGATGTCTCCTCGTCTTTGTGTATTCGGCGGATTTGATCTGCCCTCCGCAACCTACGCGGCGGGCTGCTCAACCACCGACTGGAAGACTGAATTATACCCTTTGACCTCTTGACCAACTGCCCGTACAATACAACCATGCGTGATTGGTCACTCGCCAAAGGCGACCCACTGAGCCTGACCCTGGCAGCGGATTCACGCCTCTCCATTCCTGATTATTTAAACGACCATACCTGGGAATTAATGCTGGGCGGTGCAGAACCGGCTGCTCTTTCGCTCCGCACCACCTATGGGCTGCGGGCAAAGTCCATGCGGATCTTCCTGCGCTTCAGCGAAAACGGCAAATCGGTCAGCGACCCGTCCGCTTTTGCTCTGCCGCCGACCGTCCGGCGATTCTATCCCAATTTTCTGGTGGTCGAATACTCTCCTTTGCCTACCATTGACGTTTCAACCGAGTACTGGGTTCCACAGTCGAATGCCATCTGCGGCCGGGTGACGGTTGCCAATAAATCCAATTCGGTCCGCAGGGTGCGCCTGGAGGTCTGTGCGGTGCTTGCGCCCATCGACGGCCAGGTCATGACGGCTACACAGTTCCAGCTGGTCAATATCCTGGCCGGGAAAGCGAGCGGCCTCGTGCCGGTCCTCTTCCTGACTGGCGGCCCGGCGCATGGATCGGGACCCCACCCCTCGCTCTATATCGACCTGGAGCTGGGACCGGGCGCCACCCGCCAGTTGACATGGGCCCAGGCTGCGCTGAAAGAGCTGCAGCCTTCCTTCGAACTGGCCCGCCAGACCGCAGCCCGGGCCTGGGAGGCGGAGCGGGCCCGTCTCGAGATGCTCAATTCGGGCCAGGTGATCGAGATCCATACCGGCGACCGGGACTGGGACGCCGCCTTCGCCCTCAGCCAGACCACCGCCCTGCGATTGTTCTTCCCTCCCAATGAGCACCTGCCCCATCCGTCCATCGTCTCGGTGCGCGGACCCGAAAACGGCTATTCCCCGAAGGGCGACGGCACCGATTATCCCGCCTCCTGGAACGGGCAGACGCCATATGAAGCTTATTACCTGGCAAGCATCCTGCCGGCCTCTTCCTGCGCGCCGGACCTCTTCAAAAACTTCCTGGCAATTCAAAATGAGGAGGGGATGATCGATGGCAAGCCTTCCCTCTCCGGCCAGAAAGGCAGGTTCCTCGCCGCGCCGATCCTAGCCAGCCTTGCCTGGAAGTTCCATGAGAGAACGGAGGACCGGGATTATCTCGACCAGGTCTTTCCCCGGCTCCTGAAGTTTTTCTGGTCCTGGTTCTCTCCGGACTGTGACGAGGACCGCGACGGGCTGCCGCAGTGGAAGCAC
>JBLMZU010000635.1:0-3887 GCA_050258995.1 Bacteroidota bacterium | reverse complement strand
GCAATCCTCACCAACGCCGGCGGACCCGGTGTGATTGCCGCCGATGCCCTGGAAAACAACGGCCTTGCACTTTCAAAGCTGCACGAGATCACGATCCAGGCCCTGCTGGCCGGGTTGCCCCCCGCAGCCAATGTCTTCAACCCCGTGGACATGCTCGCCTCGGCCTCCCCGGATACCTATGCCAAATGTTTGAAGTTCCTGCTGGAGGATAACAATGTGGATGGCGTTCTGGTCATCCTGCCGCCGCCGCCGATGTATCAGGCCGGAGAAGTGGCGGAGAAATTGATCGATGTCATAGAGTCGATCCGCAAACCGATTGACTCCCCAAGAAAGCCGGTCGTCGTCGCCCTGCTTGGATCGACCCTCATTGAAGAAGCATTGACCATCTTCCAGCGCGGCAATATACCGACCTATCCCTTCCCCGAACGGGCTGCTTCGGCGCTGGGCGCACTGCTCAGGAGAGCAGGATTTTTGGACGATCGACCAGGCGCCACATCTGCACTTGTCTCAGGTGCAAGTGCGGACCCAACGGTCCATCATTCATCCTCCATGGTCAACACATCGGCTGAGGAGCTGCTTGAGTCATACTTCATCCCCACAGCCCCGATCAAGCTTGCCCGTTCGATCGAGGAAGCACAAACCATCGGAAGTGTGCTTGGCTATCCGGTCGTGATGAAGATCGCTTCCCCGGATATCTTCCACAAGTCGGATGTTGGCGGCGTGATTTTGGATATCCAGGATGCCTCTTCGCTGATGAGCGCCTATACACAAATGATGGTGCGCGTCCAGGAGGCCAAACCAGAGGCGCGGATTGAGGGTGTCCACCTCCAGCGGCAGATCCTCCCGGGACAGGAGGTCATCGTGGGGGCGGTGCGCGATCCGCAGTTTGGGCCTTTGGTAATGTTCGGCTCGGGCGGCGTGGAGGTGGAGGGCCTTCGGGATGTGGCCTTTGCCCTGGCGCCGCTGTCCGGAGAACAGGCGCGGAAATTGATCCGCAGGACGTGGGCCGGGAGAAAGCTGGCGGGTTTTCGCAACATTCCTGCTGCGGACGAGGAGTCGGTTGTCGAGGTCGTCGTCAGGTTGTCCCAGCTTGTCATGGAGAATGAAGGCATTGATGAGATCGAGATCAATCCCTTGCGCGTCCTGGCCCAGGGCGCGGTGGCCGTGGATGTTAGAATAAAGCCCCATGGAACCCGTTGACCTGCACCGGTGGCTGCTCGACTCCATTACCCAGCGCTTTCACGCAAACGCAGACCTTTCCCTCGGCGATTATATTTTTTCCAACTCCCTGTTCCATACCATCGCCAGGGAACAGGTTGAATTCATGTTCGCACATCGATCCGGGATCATCCCTCACCTGGGGTCGGATCGAGCCGTTGCGGAACTGGTGGAGCACTGCATCGTTTCGACCAAGCGCTACACGTATGAGCGCAACCAGTTTGTCAACTTCACCGCCGAGTACGATGGCCTGCTCGACGCCGAATACACAGACTTCATCCGGCGGATCCGGGCCGCGCTACAAAAGGGCAGGTCGGAGGCTGAGCTGGAGGATCTGCTGGTGGACGTGCTCCAGATCCATCACGAGCGTCTGCGCCTGATCATGGCCTCCTACTGCGTGACCTACCAGGACCAGGATCTGCATGCCAATCCCCTGCTGCAAACCGTCCCCTGTGAGGAATATTCCGAGCGATTCCAGCTCTCGATCCTCGGGATTGGATTGGATAATCTGATCGAACCTGTGCTGGATATCGGCTGCGGATCCAACGGCGCCCTGGTGAAATACCTCCGCAACCAGGGCATCGAAAGCTACGGCGTGGATCG
Organism: Bacteroidota bacterium; assembly: GCA_050258995.1. GTDB lineage: Bacteria > Chloroflexota > Anaerolineae > Anaerolineales > Villigracilaceae > Defluviilinea. The sequence goes on along the minus strand of JBLMZU010000635.1, from coordinate 2,066 downwards.
CCTCGCACCCAGGGAACCGTTTTTCTTCCGAAGCGACTGGTTCGACTTTGACTATGAGGAACGGCCGTGGGGCAGCTTCCTGGCGCACCAATCCCTGTCGACACATTTCATCTATGCCTATCTTCACCAGCCGGCCGGCATCGAACGATTTACCAGTCTGACCATAAGGATCCTTTCCAGGATGCAAAAAGGCTCGTTTCTCTGTTATGCACCCGGGATGCCTTTCTTTGAGCCTTACATCGGAAAGCTGCCGGCGTTTTCCCTGATGCGTCGCAGGATCTCCATGCACCTGCCGGAGATCGAGCAGATCGCCTATTCCACGAAAATCAGCAGAGTAAAGTGAGGAACACCTTGACCGCATATGTGATCGTCGATATCAAAGTAAATGACCCAGTCCGTTATGAGGAATACAAGCAACTGGCTGCGTCCGCGGTCGAGCAATATGGCGGCACATATATTGCCCGCGGCGGCAGGACGGAGAACCTCGAGGGAGGCTGGTCGCCGTCCCGGCTGGTGATCCTGCAATTTGAAAGTATCGAGCAGGCAAAGACCTGGCTGCATTCGCCGGAATACACAAGAGCCAAACAGATCCGGCACGAGACCGCAGTCTCACAGATGGTTGTCGTCGAAGGCCTTTGATACAATGGCGCCCATGTTCGATCTTTCACGCCAGCTTGAAGAATACAGCGATAAATTCATCGCCGTCGCGTTCCGGGACCTGGAAACGGATGCGGATTATTTTGTAAATGCGGACGAGCCGCTCCACCCGGCCAGCACGATCAAGGTCCATGTCATGATGGAGGTCTTCCGCCAGGCGAATGAAGGCCTGCTGTCGCTTGACGAGCGACTGCCGATCCTGAATTCGTTCACCAGCATTGCGGACGGCAGTCCTTTTTCGCTGGATGTGAACGACGATACCGAGCAATCCCTCTATGGGCGACTGGGAGAGACGGAATCGATCCATGAGCTGGCGCGCCTGATGATCGTGAGGAGCGGCAACCTGGCAACCAACATCCTGCTCGCAAAGGTCGGCGCGGAAAATGTGAACGACTTTATCCGGGCACTTGGCATCCAAGTCGTGAATGTGCTGCGCGGCGTGGAGGATAATGCTGCCTATCGCCGCGGCTTGAACAACAGCGCCACAGCCCGCGGGCTGACCGAAACCATGGACCTGATCGCCAGAAAAAAGGTGGTCTCGCAGCAGGCATCCGAGCAGATGATCGGGCTCCTGCTCGGGCAGGAGTTCAATGAGAGCATCCCGGCCCTGCTGCCCAACTTCGTAAAAGTCGCCCACAAGACCGGCTGGACCGGGGAGGTCTATCACGACACCGGCATTGTGTTTCCTGAAGATCGAAAACCGTATGTGCTGACCCTCATGACGCGTGGTTTCAAGGAGGACCAGGAAAATGAGGCCCATGCCTGCATGGCCCGGATCTCCAGGACGATCTTCGAGGGCCTTCCATGATCGCGATTTCGTCCCTCATTTACTATCCCATCAAGGCCTGCCGGGGATTCGAAGTGGAATCGGCCAACGTCGAAAGGATGGGACTGCAGCACGACCGCCGCATGATGGTGGTCACACCTGAAGGCGGGTTCCTCACCCAGCGGGAATACCCGCGCCTGGCTTTGGTCACGCCGAGGCTCCAGGATGGCATCCTCGAGCTTTCCGCACCGGGTTATGATTCGATCCAGCTTGGGATACAAAGCGCAGGCGCTCCGGTCTCCGTCAACGTCTGGAGCAGCAGGGATGTGCAGGCCATCGACCAGGGCCAGGAGGCCGCCCAGTGGTTCTCCGAGTGGCTGGGCGTCGAAGTGCGCCTGGTGCACCTGGCAGATGGATACATCCGCAGGGTGAATCGTACCTATGCGGTCAAGCCGGACGATCACACTGGGTTTGCCGACGGATACCCGATCCTGCTCGCCTCCGAGGAGGGACTACAGGATCTGAACTCCCGACTGGAAATCCCGGTCCCGATGAACCGTTTCCGGCCCAACGTCGTCGTACGCGGCTGTGCGCCGTTCGCCGAGGATGGCTGGAACAGAATCCGTGCCGGAGACGTCGAACT
>JBLMZU010000634.1:0-4796 GCA_050258995.1 Bacteroidota bacterium | reverse complement strand
GTCTATTATGGGGTGAAATACATCGACCCGGCCTGGTTTTACTTTGCCGCAGCTCTGCTTTGTGGGCTGGTGGGTCTTGTGACTGGCAGCTCCTGGTCCACGGCCGCCACGCTGGGGGTCGCATTTATCGGGATGGCTTCTGCCATCGGGGCATCCCCTGCCATCACTGCAGGGGCTGTCATCTCTGGCGCCTACTTTGGCGACAAGATGACTCCGTTGTCCGAGACAACCATTTTGACCCCACAAATCGTAGGCAGCGATGTCTACACCCACATCGCCAGCCTGGCCAAAGCGACCATTCCAGCGTATCTCATCGCCCTGGTCATGTTTTTCCTGATTGGGAGAAATGTCGTCATGGCAGCCGCCACGAATACGACAGAGGTACTTCAATCGCTGGAGGCAGCCTATCACATCAGCCTGTGGAATTTATTACCGGTGCTGGCACTGCTGCTGCTTGGACTTCGCAAGTATCCGGCTTTCCTTTCCATCCTGATCGGAACGCTGGTAGGCGCCCTGGTTGCGGTGGTGATGCAGCCACAGGTAGTAACAGCGTTTGCCAATGACCCCAGCCTGGGGTATGGGCTGGCTGCCTTGAAAAGTGTGTGGATGGCCATGGCAAATGGTTTCACATCCACCAGCGGGTACGAGCAGATCGATACCCTGTTCTCGGGCGGCGGCATGTCCAGCATGCTGACCACGGTCTGGCTGATCCTGGGCGCGATGTCGTTCGGCGCCATGATGGATTTCGGAGGGTTCAACAATCGTCTGATCTCGCCCATCATCGAGAAGGTGAAGTCGGACGGCGGCACGATTGCCGTCGTGATGCTTACCGCATTGGGACTGAACATCGTTGCCGGTGACCAGTACGTCGCCATTGTGCTCCCGGCCCGCATGTTCATGGTTGCATTCCGCAGGCGCAATCTTCATCCGGAGACCCTGGCAACCGCCGTGGAAAACTCCGGGACGATCACCTCCCCGTTGATCCCGTGGAACTCGTGCGGAGCGTACATGACGGCCACGCTGGGTGTATCCACGTTTGTGTACCTGCCGTATTGTTTCTTTAATTTCCTCAACTTCATCATCGGGATGATCTACGGCTTTGTGGGCATTAACATCATGCGCCTGCCCTCTGATGCGCTTACGCCGGCGGAGCCTTTGGCTGCCGTTCCGATCGTTGGACTGAATAAGTAATGATCGCTGAAGCATCCCTGCAGACATTCGACCAAATGCGGACGGAAGAGTCCGGTCTGCTCGAGTGTCTGCGGAAAATTGGCAAGGGCATGATCGCTTCGGGTGTTTCAGTGGGCGTGGTCGAGAACACGCTGACTGAGATCGCCATGGCCTATGGCATGGAATGCGAGATCGTGGCACTGCCAAATGTGGTCCTGATCCAGTTAAATCACTCCAGCCGTGGGCGGGTCGAGTTCGCGGTCCAGCGTTTGACGACGCTGCAGCTCGACCAGGTGTCTGAGCTCGCCGAAATCATCGACCAGGTCAGGCAGAAGAAAATCCCACTGGATAAAGCATCCGGACAAATGGACCGTATCCTTGCCAAGCCGCCGCGCTTCAAGCCAGCGGTCGGGGTCCTGGGCTACTTCCTCTCCTGTGTTGGACTCACCATGCTCTTCCGGCCCGATCCCCTTTCCCTGCTGATCACGGGGACAATGGGCATCCTGGTGGGGCTGATGCTGTGGGGATTCCAGAAGATGCCGCGCTTCAACCTGCTGCTGCCCGTCATTATTTCAACGGTCGTATCGACCTTGATTTTTTACCTGACCCGCCAGGGGTACATCTACGGACCTGCCAACCTGCTGGTGGCACCCCTGGTCATCTTTTTGCCGGGAAGCCTGCTGACCACCGGCATGATCGAGCTGGCCTCCATGCACATCCTTTCCGGTTCCGCCAGGCTGATCTACGGTGTGGCCATGTTGATGTTGTTGTTCATGGGCATCGCAATCGGTTTGAATCTTTCCAATTTGCCCAGCTACCAAGTGTACGCCTATCAGGCAGTTAGCTTCCCGTGGTGGGCGCCATTCCTGGGAACATTGCTATTTGGCCTTGGCACATTTGTCCGGCTTTCCGGTGCCAACCGCGATCTCTTCTGGATGCTGCTGGTCCTGTACGTTGCCATGCTGGGCCAGGCCCTCGGAGATTACCTGATCAATCCGTACTTTGGCGCCTTTGTTGGCGCCACGCTGATGGCGCTCAGCTCCGAGGTGATCGGGCGCTCGCCAAGGCGTACTCCTGCCGTGGTTTCCCAGGTCCTGGCATTCTGGTTCCTGGTGCCCGGGTCAAGAGGTCTGCTGAGTGTCACCAGCCTGTTGACCAAGGATATTCAGAGTGCGGCCATCGGTCTGGGGCAGATGGTGATTTTGATCATCGCAATCACGCTCGGCGTTCTCCTGGGGACCCTTATTACCTCGCCTCAAAAGTTTGTTCCTGTGACTGCTGCAGCCACAGCTTCACGGAGATAATCGAAACGAAATGTTAAGCACAATCCTGTACATCGTCCTTGCCCTGCTGGTCCTGACCACGATCTACGTCGTCGTGCGGACCATCATATTCCAGAGGTCCGCTGGATCTGTGGAGAAAATTGAAGGAATCCTGGTGGACGAGAAAAGCGTCGCAGAGCACCTGGCCGCAGCCGTCCGCTGCAAGACCGTGCCGGTGGATGAGACCGGCACGCCAGACCCGCAGGCATTTCAGCAGCTGCACGAGATGCTTGAAAAGACCTATCCACTGGTTCACCAAAAGTTGAAGCGCGAGTGTGTGAATGATTTCAGCCTGCTGTATACCTGGCCGGGAACGCGCCAGGAGCTGGAGCCGGTCATGGTGATGGCCCACCAGGATGTCGTCTCCGCCGACCCGACCGAATGGACCCACCCGCCCTTCGACGGTGTCATCACCGACGGGTTCATTTGGGGTCGCGGCACGCTGGATATCAAGAACCAGCTGATCGGCATCATGGAAGCCGCCGAGACACTGCTGCAGCAGGGCTACCGGCCGGAACGTACCATCCTGTTTGGCATGGGACACGATGAGGAGACAGGCGGCGTCAATGGCAGCAAGGTGGTGGGTCAGCTGCTCAAGGAAAGAGGAATCCACCTGGCAGGCATCGTCGACGAGGGCGGTGGAATCAGCGCAGGCTTGGCGCCCGGCATCCGGGGTCCGGTGGCGTTGATCGGCGTGAGTGAAAAGGGCTACCTGACGGTGGAGTTCACCGTCCACAGCGCGCCGGGGCACTCCTCCACCCCGCCGACCCAGTCTTCGATCGGGATCCTCTCCCGCGCACTGGCGCGGCTGGAGGCTCATCCCCTGCCCACGCACCTGCGCCGGCTGCGCCCGTTGTATCACGGGATCGGCAAGGCGGCTCCGCTGTACATCCAGATCGCTTTCGCCAATGTCTGGCTGTTTGGTCCTTTCCTGAAACGCTGGCTGGTGCCCAACCCGGAGATGAATGCCAGTGTGCGCACCACCACGGCCCTGACCATCATCCAGGGAGGCACAGAGGACAACACCATCCCGGCCGAAGCGAAGGCGTTCGTCAACTTCCGCCTGCTGCCCGGCGACACGATCGCGGATGTGCTCTGGCATATCAAGAGGACAGTCCGGGATGACCGGGTAAAAGTCAAGCCGGTGGAGGGCAAGTTCAATGAAGCGCTGCCCACATCCTCACGCACCAGCCCGGCCTATAAAAGCCTGAGCACCGTGATCCGCCAGGTGTTTGACAACCCGCCCGTGGCTCCTTTTGTGATGCTGGGCGGCACGGACTGCATGCATTTTGTGCCGGTTTGCGATGACATCTATCGCTTCACCTCCCTGGTGATGGATGAAAGCTTCCGCGGCCTGGAGCACGGGATCGACGAACGCATCCCGGTCGCAGGAATGGCAGGCATGGTCAGGTTTTATGCCCAATTGATGCAGGTCTGGGGAACCAGGGACATGGTACGGAAAGGATAACTGATTTCCTTCAGAGGTCCTTATAAACACGACAACAATCAAAGTTATATCCAAAAGGAGAAAAACGAAATGAGCAACGAATTTGGTGTTTATTCAGAAGTCGGCAAGCTCCGCAAAGTGATCGTCCATCGCCCGGAGCTGAGCCTCAAGCGCCTGACACCTGTAAATCACGACGAGCTGCTGTTCGACGATGTGCTTTGGGTGGAACGTGCCCAGTGGGAACACGACCAGTTTGTCAAGGCCATGCGCGAGCGCGGCGTGGAAGTGTATTACCACCTCGATCTGCTCTGCGAAGCCCTGACCGCCTCCGACGAGGCCCGCCGGAACCTGATCTCCCTGGTTGCGTCCGAGTACACCGTTGGCTGGTCGATCATGGATGAGATGCGTGAATTTCTGTGGAAGATGAAACCGGATGTACTGGCCAAGCACCTCGTCGGCGGCCTGACAGCCGGGGAAGTGGAAGCCGGCGGATTCGATATGGGAAAATTCAAGCAGATCTCACCCGCCGCGGCCGTCGTGTCCAAGGAGCCGGGTTACTTTGTCATCCCGCCTGTACCCAACACACTGTTCCAGCGCGACCCCTCCTGCTGGATCTTCAACGGCGTGACGGTCAACCCGATGTACTGGCCGGCCCGCAGGCGTGAAGCGCTCAACATGCTGACCATCTACCGCTATCACCCCATGTTCCAGGAAGCCAAGTTCAACTTCTGGTACCCGCGACAGACCGACGACAAGGGTTTTAACATCCAGGACTTCGGCCGGGCATCCCTGGAAGGCGGCGACGTCCAGCCCATCGGCAACGGCACCGTGGCGATCGGCATGAGCGAGCGCACCCA
>JBLMZU010000633.1:0-5233 GCA_050258995.1 Bacteroidota bacterium | reverse complement strand
CTTCGCTCAGCATCACAGGATATGGAGATTGAGAAAGTCCTGGTTTGTGATGTCTGACATATTGCAAAAGTGCCCAATTTCTCGTATTATAAGTATGGGCATGTGCATTATCTTATCTTTCAACAGAGCCTTGCCGCCCTTGTTTACATGCCGTTCGTTCTAGCTGACGAACGGCATGTCTTCTTAGTTGCGATGCTACGGCCATTAGATTTGGTAAGAATAAGTACCTTCCGCCCACAACTGGTTTTCCCTTTTCAATCTCAATAAAGGCAGATTCCTTTGCAACCGACTTCGAGATTTCTGAAAGCATCTTTGCAGCAAAATACTTACTCATGGGTACCGCTACCTTCAACAGTTGTTGAAGGGCGGACCACCAGTTTCATGATCACACCTATCCGGGAGAAATATAGAATGTGTTGCTTCTTCGCCGCCCTGTTGTTTGCTGGCCCTAGACTGGGCTTCCTGGTCTGGTGGCTCCTGGCACCGGTCCGTGTCAACGCCGCTCTGGCGAACTTCAACTTCCCCTGGTTGGTAAGCATCCTGGGCTTGATCTTCGCCCCCTGGACGATCCTGATGTATACAATCGTCTTTCCGTTGAATGGTTGGGACTGGTTGTGGATCGGTTTTGGCGTCATGGCTGATGTTGCCAGCTACACAAGCCAATACCACAATCGCCACAGTGTGCCTGGCTATTCGAGCACCATGAGTAGCATTGACCCTGTGCCTCCTGCCCCGCCGGCACCTCCTGCCGCCTAACCAGATCGACGCATACCACGACCGTCAGCCGGTGCCAGGATATACTGGCCCATAATCGCAAAAAGGTAAACCAGGCCGCCTACATCAGCAGGCGGCTTGTTCTTTTTGCAGACGGGGCGCATGTACCGTGTTTCCATACAAGCTGACGACCTCCCTGTCCAGAGGCAGGTCGTCAGGTAGAGTATGCTAGGACGCCACAAACACAATTATACAAATCGGACTTGTGCGGTCAACATGTCGTTGCTGCAAGTTTCACTTTATGTTACGGGCTGCTGTTTTGCTTCCCTTTCTCAGGGAGTTACAATGCTTCAACACAATCAGTCACCCGATTGCATTGGTTGCCTGCTATCCGGTGTCCTAACACTTACCGGAACTGGACCCTCACTAGTGAGCAGATGATGACTTTCCAGGACACAGCACGCTGTGTTATTAGAATGAAGTTGCATTGAGGCGTGGCAGGTACTATCCTTAGCGAGATGGAAAGCTGGGGACGTACCTGGGGCAGGAGCGTCAGGGTCAGCCGGTTGCCGCCTTGGGATGCTCAAGTAGGATATGAGCAAGCCCGCCGTGTTATTTGGCTACCCAGCGGATACTAATCTGGGACTCCCTTTACGAGAGGGAAGAACCCGCATCGGTAGGTGTAGCTTTTGGCCCGAAAATCCACGCCTCAATGTTTCACAAAAGGAGTGTAGCATGAAACGAACTGCGAATACAAGCGGGAGCGAAAAACGATTCATTGGATTGGATGTGCACAAGCATTACATCACGGTCGGTGGGATGAATGCCCGGCAGGAGATGGTGCTGCGACTGCGCAACGTAGGGATGGAACGGTTCAAAGTGTGGGCGCAGGAGAATTTGCAAATCACAGATGAAGTTGTCTTGGAAGCGACCACGAACACCTGGGATATTTATGACAGCGTTGCTCCGCTGGTGGAACGGGTGGTGGTTGCCCATCCCGCCGAGGTCAAACAGATTGCGAATGCGCGGGTCAAAACCGACAACCAGGATGCAGTCCGTTTGCTGCGCCTGCTCCTAGCCGGCATGATTCCAGAGGTCTGGGTGCCGCCGGTAGAGGTGAGAGAGTTACGAGCCCTAATCTCGTATCGCTGGCGCCTGGTGAAGATGGCGACAGCGATCCAGAACCGCATGCATAGTCTTTTGCATCGCCACAATCTACAAGCACCAGAAGGGAAAATCGATACCAGCAAAAACCGAGAGTGGTGGGAGCAAGTGCAATTGAGCGAGTTGGAGAGGCTGCGGTTGAACCAGGAATTGAAAACGCTACGGCTGGTCCGTGAACACATTGCAGAGGTCGAACACGAATTGGGACGCCTAAGCACCAGTGCACGGTGGAGAAAGCAGGCAACCTACATTCTGCAACTGCCCGGCGTGGGCATTGTTGTCACAATGACGATCCTCTCCGCGATTGGCGAGATCCAACGCTTCCGAAGTCCCAAGAAACTGGTGGGGTATGCTGGGTTCGGTGCAGGTGTGGAGGACAGCGGACAAAAGCATCGCGACAAAGGGATTACGAAGTTTGGGCGAAAGGAACTGCGTTGGGCGCTCGTAGAAGCTGCCTGGCAAGCCATTCGCTCGAACCCAAGACTGCGGGCAGAATACGACCAATTATGCAAGCGCAAACTTCCTAACCAGGCGATTGTCGCGATTGCTCGCAAGCTATTGGTCACCCTCTGGTATGTGCTCAGCAGACAAGAAGCCTATAATCATTTCACCGACGAAGACCTGGCGTACAAAATGCTGACCTGGGCCTGGCATATGGATAAAAGTGCCAAGCTCAACATGACCAACCAGCAGTTTGCCAAATATGGCTTACTTCAGCTGGGAAGAGGCGAAGATTTGACTCGCCTTATGAAAGGTGGCTTGCCTCGGCGCATTGCCCCCAAGGAGGAGGTCCTGGCCTTGAAGCCAGAGCTGTCTTTGTAGCAATAACAACCTTTCGCTTTTGATAATCCGCGCCTCAACAAAGGCGCCCAACTCGACAGAGATTTCTGGCGGGGTGGCGAAGCATTACCTTTTCTGAAAACCATCCTTCATCGCGCCAGATAAAATGAGTTCGAGCCTCCCCAATCTCCCAATACCTTTTCACTTTATACCAATTTCCTTCCTACCCCTGACACTGCTACTCATCGGTGGCGACCTTACAGCCAGCAAAGCAAACGGTCACCCTTCAGACAAGGGTAACGAAGTCATTGCACAGGCTTTAGTAAATCTAGGCTTTGCTCCCCTTGTGCCGTGAATGATCCTCTTTGGCAGGCAATGCCGCGGCAGAAGATTGCAAGGGATCTTCCCAAGCCAAACATCAAGAGCCTAGACAAGCAAACTTGAGTCCACGGATAAAGATATGAAAACCAGGCTACACCTTGAGCAGGGGCATGATCCTGGTGTAGCCTGATGAGGGCAACAGTTACCGTTGCGCCAGACTATAGGAAAGGGAAACCATCATGTTGACGAAAAATGTTCTAATGAAACGCAAATACATGTTGCTACTTGTAACGCTCTTGTTCACAGCCTGTGCGCCGCAAGCTGTCCAAACGCCGGTGATTTCCATTCAACCCTCTGAGGCGTTAATTGATGAACCGGTCTCCATTCGCCTGTCAGGTTTCGAGCCCAACCAGGAAGTAACGATCAAAGCGACCACCGTTGGAACAGCGTTTCCCGATCTTACGGATACAGGTATCGTTCGTGAATCTCAGGCTACTTTCAAAACAGACGCCAACGGAGAAGTGGATCTGGAAAAGCAGACGCCTCTGAACGGGAGCTATACAGGTGCGGATGGGATGGGATTATTCTGGTCGCTGACAGAAAACCCAGCCAAAGCTCGTGCCGCGTCTTCCGACCCTGCTTCCACTCTGTTGAATGCAGTTCAATATCATTATAAAATTACAGCCGAGGTAGGGGGCAAAGATGTTGCTGAAGCTACAGTGATTCAGAATATGGGATCGGCCAGTGTGGTGGCAACAGATGTTTCCGCGAATGGCGTCCTTGGACAGTTCTACAGGCCTGCCGGGGATGGCCCCTTCCCGGCAGTGATCGCGTTGGTGGGAAGCCAGGGCGGCCTTCTGCGCCAGTCGCCAAAGGTGCTTGCATCTCATGGATATGCTGTCCTGTCCTTGGCCTATTTTAATTACACATCACCGGTTGATAACACTTCCTTGCCGAATAGTCTGTTCATGATCCCTGTGGAATATTTTGGCAAGGCCATTGAATGGCTGCAATCACAACCGGGCGTTGATCCCAAACGGATCGGCTTGATCGGCTTTTCAATAGGAGGTACAGTTGCCTTGCAGGTCGCGACGATCTATCCCCAGGTAAAAACAGTTATCGCGATCGGTTCCCCAACGATCATTGAAGACCGTGAGCTGAGCTATCAAGGTCAGGTTTTGCCACGCGACATCCCGATCGAAAAAATTAACTGTTCCATCCTGCTCATTTCCGGAGAAAAGGATAGCCAACTGGACAGCGTGAAATTTGGAGGAGCTGCTGTTGCCCGCTTGAAGGAGAATAATTTTTCGTTTCCATATCGCCATATGATCAATCCAGGCGCCGGGCACTTGATCAGCTTCCCATACGCGCAACGGGCGAGTGAGATCGAAGAGGGTGGGGGCAGTCCCCAGGCCAATGCCCAGGCTGCGGCTGCGATCTGGCCGGTGGTTCTGGAATACTTGGCAGCCATGAAGTAATTGACATGTAAAAATATAGACCCGAATTTGATGTCAGCGGCACTATTGAACTGCCATGAACCAATAGAAATAAACCTGCACTGGGAACAGGGGCATCATCCCGGTGCAGGTTTGTGGGGGTAAAATCACATACAAGTAAGTCATACTAAGGGCATTAGGAGAATAGAGTCTATTTATGGATCAACGAATCAAAGCCCGCTACAACGATACCATCCTGCAGGAAGCCATACGGCGTTACGGCATTGCAAAAGACCAGATACATTCCCTGGATGCGTTTGAGAATTTTATTTATGAATTTGAGCGCGACTCACATGCTTATATTCTTCGTATCACTCATACTCTTCGACGCAGCGAACCTGTTGTTCTTGGGGAAGTAGATTGGATCAATTATCTGGCTGAAAGCGGTGTTTCTGTTGCGAAGGCGATTTGTTCCGAGTCTGGAAAACTTGTGGAAGTGATTGAAGATCAATCGGGAGGAGCTTTTCTCGTTACGGCTTTTGTGAAAGCAAATGGGCAAGCCCCCTGGGACTTATGGACACCTAACCTATATCAATCGTATGGAACAATGATTGGACGGATTCATTCTCTCTCCAAATCCTACCAACCTAATCAGGCTGCCTGGAAGCGACCCGACTGGGACGACGGTCTTTTCGCATTTGTAGACCAATACTTGCCTGAATCTGAATCCATAGCCAGGAAGAAATATGAGGATATTTGCAGTCATGTCAATACGCTTACGAAAGACCGTGAATCCTATGGTTTAACCCACCAGGATG
>JBLMZU010000632.1:0-6837 GCA_050258995.1 Bacteroidota bacterium | reverse complement strand
GCTGTACCGATCGGCAGGGCGCGTTCATCCAGGTCAAACCTGGGATGGTGCAGATGATATTCTTCATGTCCCGCCTTTTGCGTGCCCAGGGTGAACATGGCGCCGGGGGCAAGCTTGAGGAATTCCCCGAAATCCTCTGCGCCAAGGGTCTTCTCGATCTCGTGAACATTCTCCGCGCCCAGAAGATCTTTGCCAGCCCTTTCGATAAAGTCCGAGACAAACTTGTCGTTGATCATGGGCGGACCCCCGTATTCAAAGCTCAAATCATAGTCACCGCCCAGGGCTTTGGCAAGCGCAAATGCCCGTTTCATTTCCTCATGGATCAGCTGATGGACCGTCTCATCGGTATAGCGCAGGGTGCCGGTCATCCGCACGCTTTCGGGGATGACATTCTCGGTGAAGCCGCCCTGAATCATGCCGATACTGACAACGGCGGGCTCAAAGGGATTGATCCGGCGGGAGACAATCGCGTTCAAGGCGATGATGACATGTGACATCAAATAATAGGGATCGATGGTCTTGTTGGGATGGGCGCCATGGCCGCCAACGCCCGAGATGGTGGCATACCAATTATCCACACCGCCTGAGTTGGGGCCGGCATTGATGCCGATCGTGCCAACCGGTTTCATTGGGTCTACATGCTGGGCGATCACATAGTCCACGCCATCCATGGCACCCTCGGCCGCCATGCGCTGTGCACCGCTCAGGCCCTCGTCATCTGTTGTCTCTTCACACGGCTGAAAGAGAAAACGCACCCGCCCGGGAAGCTGTTCCTTCGTCAATAAAAGTGCTGCACCAAGTGCCATGGCGGTATGGCTGTCGTGCCCGCAGGCGTGCATGGCACCAGGGGTCTGGGAGGCGTACTCCACTTCATTCTGTTCCAGGATGGGAAGCGCATCCATGTCGGCACGGATGGCGACCACTTTGCCGCCCTCTCCAATTTCTGCGACAACACCTGTTTTTCCAACACCGCGCTTGACGCGGTAACCCATCTTCTCCAGCTCATCCGCAACAATCTTCGATGTGCGGTGAAGCTCGAAACCAATCTCAGGATGCATATGAAAATCGCGCCGCCATTCGATCAGCTCCTCTGAAATAGCATGTGCCTGTTTGAGCATTTGTTCTCCTTTGTGGGTATACAAGTAAACATGGAAACAAGTAGACATGCTAACAAGTTGACAGGAAGGCAATGAAGCCCCTGTACCTGTTTACTTGTGTACCTTCTTCCTTGTTTCCATCTCTGCTGCTGCCATAATTCTATCCAATTCCATTTCCTGCTGCGGCTCCAGGGGGGGGACCTCATGTTCGCGCAGGATCCGTTCCGCTTCGTCGAGGGCGCGATCGGCCATTTGCTTCCGCTCGAGCTTTTCGTCCCAGGTGTCCCAGGAGTTGCGCTCGGCGAGTTTGGTCAGCGCCACTTCCCCGGCGCGCAGGTGTTTCATGGTGTGTTTCTGGCCCAGGAAGTTGCGTGTGCCGTTCATCACATTGCCTATGATTTCCACTGCCAGGTGCTCCGTGTCGGCAGAGAGTCCACCACGCAATCGCAGCACGCTCCCCGCCAGCTCGTTATCCAGGACCATCTGGGCGATGGAGCCCATCACACCTGCCTCCATCTCACCGATCCCGGAGAGCTCATCCGCGCCGGCCAGGGCAGGGATGGTGGCGTTGATCCCACGCTCGAAGGCGCTCTGCGCATCCAGGGTGTGTGCGTTGGTGGAAAACCCGTAGACATTGACCGCAAATCCATAGTAGTGTCCAAGCTGCACGGTGGCGGCGCTGGAAAGTCCCAGCTCGACACCGCTCCAGAGCAGCCCGGTGCGCGGCTCCAGCATGGCGAGGCGCCCGCAGTAGATCATGCTGCAGCCGGGATTAAGGATTTGTGCCAGCACCACGGGAGCCAGGGATTCGGCGCTCTGTTGAACAACACTGCCGGTAATGGTCATTGGCGAGGTGGCGCCGCCGGTGGGGCACGGAAGATTGGCATGAACCACGCCGGCCCTTGCCATTTCTAGGCTCGCCTGCGCGGCGACATCGTGCATTGTCAGCGGGCTGACCGGGGAAAGGGACAGGGTCAGCTCGTGAGCCGGGATTCCGACCACGGCTGCCATCTCCACCGCGTATTTGACCTCATGACCGAACTGGATTCCAGGTCCCTGCACCGGCTTGGTGGTGTTCGAGAGCGCATGCCGGAACATATGCATGGCCATCATCTCATTGGAAACGTCGGGCGGGGTAAAGAAGGGAGTCACGGTGTTGCAGTTGGGCAGGGCATCCAGCAGGCGGACGGCATTGATACAGTCTTCGTTGGTCGCGGCGTGGCGGGTGCCTGTGCGCGCATCATATACATCCCGTGCGCCGCCGAGATTGTGGAAATATAAACTCCCACCGCCCAGCTCATTCACCTGTCCATTGCGGCCGCGGATGCAGGGACGCTTGTTCGCCTTGGCAATGCTGTCCATGACCAGGTCAGGTGGAAAACAGATCCGGTTGCCGTTGCGCGTACAGCCTGCATCGAGGAGAATATCCAGTGTGGGTTTGTGGGTCCAGATGATTCCCACTTCACTCATCACCCTGATGGTCGCTTCATGCATTGCCTGGATGTCTTCGTCGGATAGGAATTTGAGCCGGTCCATGGGTTGCTCCTCATTGAAGTGAGTTGGTAAACAAGTACGCAAGGAAACAAGTAACATACTCAATAATTCAAAATCCTTTGTTTACTTGTGTACGTGTCTACTTGTCTACTTTTCCATCGCCTCTTCCAAAAATTTCACGCGCTTCGTTTCGGCGTCGATCACATTTTCGATCTTCAAAAACGAATGACCTTCGTCTTCATACAACAGCAATTGCACTTCTTTCCCAAGTTCCACAAGTTTATCACGGGCATCCAGCGATTCGACCGAGGGACAGCGCGGGTCGTGAACTCCGCAGATCAATTGAACGGGCGCATTCACCCGGTCCAGGAAAAAGTATGGGGAGGCGTTATACCAACGCTCGTAGTCTTCTTCTGGATCGCCCATGTTCTCGATGTTCCAATGCTGCAGGTCTTCACGCGATTCTTCGTGCGATTTGAACCAGTTCAGAAATGGAACCACTGCCGAGCCGCCGCACCAGAGACCGGGAAATTGTGTGAGACAGGTCATTGTTAAATAGCCGCCGTGACTGCGGCCTGTAACCGCTATCCTGTCTGCAAGATCGTTCCGTTTAAGATATTCAACGCCGGCTGCGCAGTCACGCGTATCCACCCTGCCCATGTCGTAGCGGCTGGCGATCTGCCAGGAGCGCCCATAGCCCGTGGAACCGCGGTAATTGGGCTCCAGCACGGTCCAGCCGCGGGAAGCCAGGTGTGCCGCGAATGGATCCCACAGAAACTGGACATGCCAGTTGGGTCCACCGTGGATGTTGATCACCGCATTTTCCCCTTCACCGCGGTAGAGCAAAGCAGGAACGTTTATTCCAGCATTCTCATACGAAATCTCCTCCGGCACTACAAATCCAGCATCCCGATATTCTGCTGGCATTGAATTTGTCAATTGTTCGAATGTGCCGTCGAGTTTCAGTTTCCACAGATCAGGCGGCTGTTTTGGGCTTTCGAAGAGAAAAAGGATTTCACCATCAGGTGTAAACTGCGGGAGATGGTGGATTCCCATCTCAAGGCGGACCTGCTTAACGGGCAAGCCGTCTTCATAAACATAAATGCAATTGGCCGCGCCTTCGGCATGCAGCCAGCAGAGTTGTTTTCCATCCCACGACCAACAGGGAGCTGCATCATCACCGCTGCTTTGGGTCAGCCATTTGATTTCACCGGTCTGTATTGAATACAACCCGATATCAAAGCATTCCCCCGATTGTGCAGAGAAGGCGAGAAACTTTGAATCTGGCGACCAGGCAGGATGCTGAGCATTCAAACCGGCTGCATTTAATTTGATCTGCTTATTTGTACCTGTCTCGACTTCGACCAGAAAAATGCCCCGGTCGCTGGCCTGCATCTCGGCTTCCACGGCGATCCACTTTCCATCCGGCGACCAGACTACATCCCAAAGCGGACGATGGATATCCAGGATTAAATTTCTCTCCCCTGTTTCAATGGATAAAAGATATAAAGCGAATTGACCGCGCTCATCTGAAAGGATGGCGATTGACTTTCCGACCGGGGAAAAGGCAAAATTGGGATGCTGCGCATAAGCATAAGAAGGAGTGAGATCCTTTTGCGTGCCAGCTTCCAGATTCTTGAGAACAATATGGTAGGACTCACTTCCATCCCGGTCAAGGGCGTACGCGATCTGTTGGCCGTCTGGAGAATATTGCGGTGAGAATTTTGCTCCAGCACCCCCTGTGATCAGATTTGCCTCCCTGGCGCCCTGGGTGGAGAGATCGATCTCGTAGATTTCCCATTCTCCGGTTTGATTCCAGGCAAAAGCAACGTGCTTTCCGTCCGGCGAAATGCCAAAGCGAAGGCCGGTATCCACCTGTGGGATGCGGAGCAGATCGGCGAGGTTGAGCATGGAGGAAGTATGCAAGTAGACACGTACACAAGTACACAGGTGAATACTTTGACGTGTATACCTGTGTACTTGTGTACCTTTTTACTTACTCAGTTTGCAACAACCGGGGCGAGCTCGTGTACCGGCATCTGTTCCATCCCTGCCTGGTGGGCGAGATCCATCACAAAGGCATGGAGTTGTTCCACTTTAACGGGATCAAGATCGGGTTGTTTATAGGAAGCGAGAATTTCCTGCACACGGATCCTGGCGCGGGTGAAAGTGTCCATTGAGCCGGATTCCTTCCAGCCGCGCATTGAGTCGCGGTCGATCACCTTGCCGGGCATGTGCTGTTCCTTCTGGAAGAGCTGCATGGTGATGCGCTGTTTGAGGAAGTCGCCTCCCTTGAAGTTGATGCCTTCATAGAAACCGGTTGCCAGCGTTTCGGTGTGGATCTTCATGCCCTGCAGCATACGCTGGGCCATGGCGATCCCTTCGGCGTCGATGACCAGTTTTTCCGGACTCTGGCAGAGCAGCGAATCCAGCATGCCGGCCCCGGAGATCATGTTGATGCCGCTCAGCGCACCGATCAGGGCACCCATGCCGCTCTCGAGACCGGCTTGCATATCCAGGATCTTCGATTCAGTTGCGCCGAGATAGGCATGCGTTGGCAGACCAAGTGACTTGCCAACCTGGGCGTAGGAGGAATCGATCATGCCGGTTTCCACCGATCCAAACGGTGTGCCTCCCTTGCGCATGTCGAATGTGGAGGGCGCGCCGCCCCAGACGATGGGGGAGCCTGGCTGCGCAAGCTGGTGGATGGTGATGCCTGAGAGACATTCGGCGGCATGCTGGGTGACCGCCCCGATCAGCGTGACCGGCGCTGCGGCGCCCGCCAGGGGCATCGAAACGATCTCGGCCGGGATGCCGGCACGCGCCAGGGCGATCAATTGCCCTGCCCCAAAATTGGACCAGATCAGCGGAGGAGAGGGGCAGACATCGAAGATGGCACGCGGCTGTTCCCGTAAGTTATTGCGACCCCCGGCAAAGATGGCCAGCATGTCGATCATGGAATGCACGGTCCTGTTCGTAAAGGCGCCCGTGACAATGGGTTTCTTTGAATACAGCATGACCAGATACAAGCGGTACAGGTCATGGATCTCTCGCGGGACATCATGGCACACGATGGCCGTGGACTGGGCATCGTACTGCGGCAGGCTCTCGGCCACTTTGAGGACGCGAATCAGGTCATCGGTCTCGGATGTCTTATGCTCGAGCGTTTAGGGGATCAGGATGGAGACTCCCGATGAGCCCGGGTCAAACTGGACCGCATCGCCTCCGTACTGGACTTTGGGATTGCCATCGTAATCGTAGAGATGAAACTGCCGCGGAACGGTCTCCACGGCCTTCCTGACGATCTGCTCGGGAATCCTGACCACCATCGTCTCTTCGTCCACGAATGCGCCGGCCTCTGCAAGCAACTGGCGGGCCTCGGCATTCTGGACCTTGATCCCCGGCTTGATCATCAGCTGATATGCTTCTTCAAGGATGCGGGCAATCAGTTCTTCGTCGAGCAGAGATAACTTGGGTTGCATACAGCACCTCCTGGGTAACTGAGTGATGCGAGTCTTTGACTCGTTTGGTTTTGATGGCGCGGTTGCTCAAGCGATAGACTTCCGAAGTCTTTAGGACTTCGGAAGTCCTGGGTTTAAGCCGGCTGAAACTCTTCGAGAATGGGCAACTGTTCGAGGCCGGCTTTTTGACTGAGGTCAAGCATAAAGGCGTGCAGTCTTTTTTCTTCCTCAGGATCCAGCTCCGGCCGTCGATAAGAGGCGAGTAATTCGTTCACACGTAATTTGGCGCGTCCGAAGGCGTCCAGGGAGCCGGCGGCCTTCCAGGCGCGGGTCGAGTCCCGGTCGATGACCATGCCTGGCAGAATCTGCTCCTCGCGGAAGAGCTGCATGGTGATCTTCTGCTTGAGGAAGTCGCCGCCTTTGAAGTTGATCTTCTCGTCGTAGAAACCGGTGGCAAGCCTGTCGGTATGCTGCCTGACACCCATGACCAGGCGCTTGGCCATGGCGATCCCTTCGGCGTCGATGACCAGCTTTTCGGCGCTGTGACAGGCCAGGAAATCCAGCATGCCCGAGCCGGAGATCATATTGATGCCGCTCAGCGCGCCGATCATGGCGGTGATGCCGCTTTCCAGGCCGGCCTGTGCATCCACGAGTTTCGAATCGGTCGCGCCGAGATAGGTGTGGGTGGGCATGTGGAGGGATTTTGCGACCTGGGCATACGAACAATCCAGCATGGCTGTTTCGACGGCGCCCATCGGCGTTGCCCCCTTGCGCATGTCGAATAT
>JBLMZU010000631.1:0-4991 GCA_050258995.1 Bacteroidota bacterium | reverse complement strand
GCCTGAATTTTTCCCATGGCACCCATGAAGAACATGCGGAACGCATTGCCATGATCCGCAGTACCTCCGAGAAACTGGGCATCTCTGTTGGAATTTTACAGGACCTGCAGGGACCCAAGATCCGGGTGGGGGAGCTTCGCGAGCCGCTTCAGCTTTCGGACGGGGATACTGTCGTGCTGTATGCGACGGGGACCGCCTGCCCGGTGGATGGCGAGGTCAAAATCCCGGTCGACTTTCGCCAGATCTTTGATTCGGTCCGGACCTCGGACCCGCTCCTGCTCGATGACGGGCGGCTCAAGCTGGAGGTAATCTCGCTGGTGGATCGCAACACGTTAAAAGCCAAGGTCCTGACCGGTGGAACGCTCAGCTCCCACAAAGGGATTAATTTGCCGGGTGTCCGCCTGCGCATCTCTGGCTTTACCGAGAAGGACGAAGCCGACCTTGCGTTCGGCCTGGCCCAGGGTGTGGACGCGGTGGCGATCTCCTTTGTACGCACGGTGGAGGATGTCAAGAAGGTCCGCTATGCGATGGAGCGTTATTCGACCGGGACCGGAAAGCGCCTTCCGCTGCTCATCGCCAAGCTGGAAAAACCGGAGGCTCTCGATAACCTGGATGCCATCCTGGCCATCGTCGACGGTGTGATGGTGGCGCGCGGCGACCTGGGCGTGGAGCTGCCACCGGAGAGGGTGCCGGTCCAGCAGAAAAAGATCATCCGGATCGCCAACCAGCGCGCCAAGCTGGTCATTACAGCCACCCAGATGCTTGAGTCGATGATCAACAACCCGCTGCCCACACGGGCCGAGGCCTCAGACGTTGCAAACGCGGTCTTTGATGGCACGGATGCCGTGATGCTCAGCGCCGAAACGGCAGCCGGTAAATACCCAGTGGAGGCGGTCCGCATGATGGACAGGATCGTCCACGAGGCAGAATCCCATTTCCTGGAATGGGGGGAGGAACAGATTGTCTCCGGCCTGGAGCAAAGCGATGCGGCTTCGATGGCGCGGGCGGCGAAGGCGCTTGCCAACGATATTAATGTCACCGCGGTAGCCTGCTTTACCACCCAGGGGGAGAGTGCGTGGCTCATGTCGAAGATCCGGACCCGCGTGCCGATCATGGGCTTTACGCCCAGTGCCGAGACAGCACGACGGCTTGCCTTCCTCTGGGGAATACGCCCGCAGCTTGTCCCGTTTGCAAATTCGCTGGAGGAAATGCTGGGGTACGTGGACGCAGCGCTCATGCGCTCGGATGTCGTTGAGCTGGGCGATCAGGTCGTGATGGTCTGCGGTTTCCCCGTGGGCGCCATCCGCCCGCCGAATATGGCGCTCCTGCATACTGTGGGTGAGGAAAGATAGACCCTGATTGAGTGGAGGCACATGCTCTCCACTCAATTTTTAAAGAGCAATCGAACATTTCATCCTTTATTTACCAGAGCCCGGCTGGCCTGGATAGCCAGCTCGATGTAGACCGCGGCTGTCCATCCGAAGGCAGGGATGGCGGTGGGCGGGGCGATCCCGGTCTGCGAGTCATAATATTCCGAGATACCCGGCTGGGCGGAGATCATCTCCAGTGTATGCTCGCGAAGCTCTGCTGCCAGGTCCGTTTTGTCGACCCTCTCAAGCGCCTCAATGAAAAAGTAATTGATGTTGGCCCAGACGGGTCCGCGCCACATTGTCTGAGAGTCGTACTTTGGATCGTTAAAGGCAACCGTGGGCAGTCTGAATTTGCCCATAAATTCATCTGGATCGTTCAAATGCGATACCAGGCGATCGGTGTACCGGACGGGTAGCTGACCTGTCCATAACGGGAGCAGGTTGAACGGTGTCAGGACCGGTACCGCTTTCCCTTGATGAATCGCCTGAAACGTCCCGCTACCTTCCTCCCAGAGATGCGTGATCATTCGCGTCGTTAATGCAGCAGCTTGCTCGCGCCATTTACCCGCCTGCTCCGTTTTTCCGATGCTTTCGGCGATGGCTGCCAGCGATTCCATCTGGATCTGCAGGTAGGTATTGATATCTGGTGACGCAACCGGCATGCCTCCATCCCAGAGCGGACTGTCGTCGAGGCCTGAGGAGTAGGGATGGGCATAATGAACGAGTCCAAGCCCGGTTTCATTCCTCTCGAACCACCAGCGGTTCTCACTCACCAGGGCCTCATAGACCTCATGGAGGAAACCACGGTCCGGGTGCATATCATGGAGCTTGCACACAGCCCAGGCCATGATGGGAGGCTTGGTCACGCGTCCATGAATGGGATGGTCGATCTCATTCACCACGCCTTCATCGAAGATCGCATCGGGCAGCATGCCGTCCGGTTCCTGTTGTGCCAGCATGACGCGTACCTGGTCGCGGGCAAGCTCTGCATCCACGTGGCGGTAGGCGATCGCGTGCAGGGCGCTGTCCCACAACCAGGTGCCCACGTAGGAGGCCTTGCTTGGAACCATGGCCTGGCGGGTGAGATAGCCTCTCGGGTTGACCAGGTTATTCCCCATGACCCACCAGGCATATGCATACTTCCGCTGATGGCGCTCGTTCACCGGGGGCACGCGATCGAACCAGGCCGTCCAGCGTTCCGTCGCCTCCCGGCTGGCAATTGAATACGGTTTTGCTTCAAAGTCGCGCCTGGGCCCATCCCAGGTATGCAGGCAGATGGAACAATCCTGGTCTGCCTCCACGAGGATCTCCACGCCGGGGAAACTGGCCGTGGACCGGTTGGCATGCACCCGTCCGTTGAGCACTTCATAGCTCATGTTGCGCACGTGTTTTACTTCCCCGCCGGAATCTGTCTTGTACCAGTGGGCTGAATTGACCCGGAACCTCAGCCCGGCCGTGACATGGCCTGGAAGGCCGAACACGAGCGTATTTGCATCCTGAAATGCCAGGTGAAAACTTCCCAGGCGTGTTTCGAACTGCAGCATTTGAGGAGAGGTGGTCAGGCTGAAATCGAGGACCTGGCCGTCCTCCCCGATCAAATACAGGTCATCCATGAACGGTGGGCGGCGGAGATAGCTCTCAATGCCCGGCTCCACATGGATCAGACGCTCGGCCAGTTTCACATACAGACTGGGCCGGTTGACATACTGGTAGACAAGAATACGCGAGCCCCGGTCGCTGAATGGGACTCGCGTGATGTCGATCTGATTTTTCAGCAGTGAAAGCAGAATGGTGGTTATCCTTTCACAGCACCCGCCAGCATGCCGCGGATGAAATAGCGCTGCAGGGAGAAGAAGACGATCAGCGGCAGGAGCATGGATAAAAATGCAGCTGCAGTCAATAAATGCCAGCCAGCTCCGAGGGAGGTGACCATGTTGCTGATCTGGTAGGTCATGACAGGAGTCGTGCCGCCCAAAAAGACCAGGGCCACCAGCAGATCGTTCCAGACCCACAGGAACTGGAAGATGGCCAGCGATGCAATGGCAGGCATCGCCAGCGGGATCACCAGCCTGTAGAAGGCAGTCCAGTGTGAGGCGCCGTCCAGGTAGGCGGCCTCGAATAGGTCATTGGGAAGTGAGCCCAGGAAATTGGTCATCAAGTAAATGGCATAGGGCAGGCCAAAGCCTGTATGAAAAAGCCATACGCCAAGAAATGTACCGTTGAGACCTACGCTCGCATAAAACCGGGAGATCGGTACCAGCGTCATCTGAAGGGGCACCACTTGCAGACCTACGAGGATGGCGAATAAAATGGCTCGCCCATTAAAGTGCAGCCAGGAAAAGGCGTACCCGGCAAAAGCAGCGATCAGGATGGGTAGAATGGTTGCCGGGATCGTCACCAATAAGCTGTTGAGGAAGGCTCGTCCCATGCCGCGCGGGTTCAGGAGATCGGTCCAAAAATTACAGGTCAGATCCAGGGATTGGGTGCCCGCTGCGCACTCCTCCACATAGCTGCTACGCCCCCGGTAGCCGACCAGCGCGTCAATATAGTTGCTCATCGTAAAGCGAGGGGTGGCCGCTGCTGCCGTCGGCGAGAAGTTCTTCATGTATTTGGCGATGTCGGCCGCCTCCTGGGGCGTGGGCAGCGGATGGCCGGCCATATGGGGCTGGCCATTGAAATTCTCACGCAGCAGGGCCAGCAGCTGAAGCGAGCGACCGTACGGCGCCGTGACACTCGAATTGGTCAGGTCCGCCTGGGGAATCGACTTTCCATCAGCTCCGTGACAGGATGCGCAGTATTGGGCATAGGGACCCGATGCACTCCCTTGTGGATTAAAGACCTCCCACCAGCCGGTCCGGTTCACATCCTGGACCGGGCGGAAGGAGGTGATCAACAGCCCAAGCGTGGGAATGATCCAGATCAGGATCGTACCGATGATGATAAAGTGGACGGGGATGCGGCCGAGGATCTTGTTGAGCTTGTCGCGGTTCATCGAATCGCCTCCTGGGCCAGAAAACGCTTGACGTTGAAATAGATAAAGGGAATGATGGCGATCACCAGGATGACAGCCAGCGCCGTTCCCCGGCCGATGTTAAAGTTCTTATACATTTCGGTGTACATGCGATTGGCGATCACGTCGGTGCCAAAATTGCCGCCGGTCATGACATATACGATATCGAATAATTTCAGAACGTTGATGACCATGGTGGTGATCACCACAAGAATGGTCGGCATGATGATGGGCACTGTGATCTTCCAGAACGTTTCCCATTCCGTGGCGCCGTCCACGTGGGCGGCTTCCAGGATCTCATCCGGCACGGAGCGGAGCGCGGCAGCCAGGATGGTCATGCAGAAGCCGGTCCAGATCCAGACGCCGACGATGATCAGCATGAAGGTGTTGATCCCCTGCGTGGAGACCCAGGCGATCGGCTGACCCCCAAAGGCTGTGATGATCGCATTGAGAAATCCGATCTGGACCTGTTGTGTGCCATAGTCATAAACGAATTTCCAGATAATGCCAGCACCAACGAACGAGACAGCCATCGGCATGAAAATGATCGCCTTGGCCAGGCGCTCATATTTGATCCGGTCAGACAGCACCGCAAATAACAACCCAACGCC
>JBLMZU010000630.1:0-6194 GCA_050258995.1 Bacteroidota bacterium | reverse complement strand
ATCGAGGACAAGGTCCGCACGGCGATCAAACTGGTCATCGACCCGGAAAAGTAAATTACTTGTAAAAAAAAAGCGGCGGTGTGAGCGTGTTCACACCGCCGCTTCGTTCTTTAAGGGGCTGCTTCCTGGGGGAAACAATCGGGTGCCTGCAATTTATTGAACGTCCATGTAGATGCGCTTGTTGATCGCACCTTTACTCTTATAATCTACAACCCGAATCGAGCCGACTTCGTTTGTGTTGTGGACGTGAGTCCCGCCATCCGCCTGCAGGTCGAGGCCGATGATCTCGACCGTACGCACCTGCATGATCCCCTCCGGTAACAGGTTGATCTTTGTGCGGATCAGATCCGGGATCTGAAAGGCCTCCTCACGAGGCAGGATCCTGACCCGGATCTCACGCGCTTTTTTGATCTCTTCATTGACTGCGGATTCGATCTCCCGCACCAGTTCTCCGCGCATATTTGCAAATTCAAAATCCATCCGTCCCTTGAGAGGTTCCATATCCCCACCTGTGACCAGCGCGCCATAGTCGCGAAACACGGTGCCGCACAGGACGTGCAGCGCAGTATGGGTGCGCATCAGGCTGTATCGCCGCGCCCAGTCCAGGGTTCCGTGTGCGGCACTGCCGGGTCCGGGCAACGTCTGCTCCCCTCCCAGAAAGTGCAGGACATCCTCGCCGTGCTTCTTTACCCTGACTACCAGATAAGCGGTCCCATCGACGACCAGGGATCCAAAATCACAAGGCTGCCCGCCTCCCCCCGGATAGAAAGCAGATCGATCCAGCACGATCGCGCGCTCCTCCGGCAATACGGAATGTACGGTTGAATCAAATTCCTTCAAATAGGAATCTGTTTGGTATAAGAGTTCTGTCATTGCTCCTCCTTGGACGAAGATAGCTTATTATAAATCAGCCCATTTTTTCACCGGCGACTCTCACGCTTTGGTGTGAGTGAACCGGATTTTGGGAGTCCACTTTAGAGATTAGGGTTTGATTAGAACTTCACAAGCGGCTTGACTTTAGGATTTGATTTTTGTATAGTAACTGAGTACTGGTATCAGGATGAAGGAGATGGCACCGTCGCCGTATGGCGTCTGTGCCATTTGTTTGTCAGGACATTCCTTATTCTTAAAATTTTTCCAAGGAGCAACAATGATCCAGGTCAATGGACTCACCAAGGATTATGGCGCACGCCGTGCCATTGACAATTTAACATTCGATGCGGAACAGGGAGAAATCGTTGGCTTCCTGGGTCCGAATGGCGCGGGGAAAACCACCACGATGAGGATTCTTACAAGCTACATGCCGCCCACCGAAGGTACAGCCCTGGTCGCAGGCTATGATGTCGTTGAGGAGTCGATGGAGGTACGAAAACGCGTGGGGTACCTGCCCGAAACTGTGCCCCTCTACACCGATATGACCGCGGTGGAATACCTGACGTATATGGCCGACCTGCGCAAAATCCCCAACTCTGAGGACCGGGCATATGAGACGCTGGAAATGGTGAACCTGGGAGAGCGGGCCACCAATACGATCAGCAACTTTTCAAAAGGGATGCGCCAGCGCATCGGGCTGGCACAGGCCTTGATCCATCGGCCCGAAGTGCTCATCCTGGATGAGCCGACCATCGGTCTGGATCCCGCCCAGGTGGTCGAGATGCGCAAAGTCATCCGCGAGATCGGGAAGGACCGGACGGTTCTGCTTTCCACCCACATTCTTTCAGAGGCCCAGCAGATCTGCGACCGCGTGCTGATCATCAACAAGGGCAGGATCGTAGCCGAGGATACGCCGGAAAATCTTCAATCCCGCCTGGTCGGTGCACAGCGCGTGATCCTGCGGGTGCGCGGTGAGGCAGATGGCCTGGCCGAAAGAGTCAGTCAGGTCAAAGGCACACAGCGGGTCGAGACCAAGCAGGATGGCTCGGTCGAGTTTGAATTTTCTGCCGGGCAGGATGTGCGACCCCAGGTCGCACGAGGTGTCATCGAAGCAGGATTCGAGCTCCTGGAAATGCACCCGGTGGGGCTAAGCCTGGAGGAGATTTTCCTGGAGCTCACTCGAGACAATGCGGAAAACAGGAATCCTGCGTGAGGGATATATGCGGAATATTTGGACGATAGCGAAACGTGAATATGATCATTATTTCATCAGCCCGGTTGCCTATGTGGTAGCGTTCCTCATTCTTCTCACGACGGGAGCCCTGTTCATCTATTACCTGTCTGCCTTTATTCAAAATGCCTTTCAATCCTTCGGACAAGTACCGGACATTTCACCCATCATTGGGAGCTTTGCGTTTTTGCTTGTACTCACGATTCCGGCGCTGACCATGAGGCTGATCGCCGACGAGGCCAGGATGGGGACGCTCGAGCTGCTGCTCACGGCGCCCGTGCGGGACTTTGAGCTGATCGCGGGAAAATGGCTGGGAGGGTTTCTGTTCATCCTCTCCATCCTGGCTGTGACATTGATTTACCCAATCATCCTGAACGGAGTTGCCATTGGAAAAGTCACCATCCTGCCGCCGATGGTCACACCGGGGATCGACCGCCTGTTGATGCTTTCTTCCTATCTTGGTGTCATTCTTGTGGCTGCGGCCTTCCTGGCCCTGGGTGTGGGAATCTCGGCAATCTTCACCAATCAGATTGCGGCATTCTTTGCCACGCTGATCACGTTCATCATCCTGTGGTGGCTGATCGGTTTCCCGGCCAACAGTCTGCCGCCGGGTGGAGCGCAGCAGTTTTTCCAATTCCTCGACATGAAGACCCACTTTTATAACGCTTTCAATGCCGGCAGCATCGCCATCACGGATATTTTTTACTTCCTGAGTCTTATCGCTCTGGGGCTGTTCATCGGCACGACTGCTGTGGAAGTCCGGAGATGGCGTTGATGAGCACCAAGCCACAATCCAAGAACTATTCCTTTATCGCGTTGATTGTCGCATTGATCGGGATCGTCGCAGCTTTCCTGCTGGGGATCGTCCGCGGCCTGGTTGCCATACAGGTATTTACCGTCGCCAATGTGCAGAATCTCAACCGGTCCATTGCCATCGCCGTTGCCGTCGCGATCCTGAGCGTGGCAATTTATGCAATCCTGGAGCCGGAGCGTGTCCGCCGGTTCGTTACCGGGCGCCAGGCGCGCTATGGCAGCAATGTTGCGGTCATGTCCATTGCCTTTCTATTCATCATTGGGTTGCTGTATGTGATCCTGACGGATACAAGCTTCAACCTCAATAAGACATTCGATGTAACGGAAAACAAAACCAATACCCTGGCCCCGGAAACCCTGGCTGCTCTCAAAACTCTTCCCTCCAAAGTCATCGCCACGGCTTTTTTTTCCCAGGCCAGCGACCCGACCGCCGCCACCGAGCTGCTCACCAAGATCAAAAATAACAGCAACGGCAGGTTCGACTATAAATTTGTCAATCCCGATCTCGATCCGCAGGCTGCAATGAATGCCGGCGTTACAGGCGATGGCAAGATCCTTTTGCAGATGGGAGATAAGTCCGCCATCGTCGCCTTCGCCAGTGAAGAGGAGGTCCTGAAGGGACTGATCCGCCTCCTGAAGCCCAAGAGCAGCACCGTGTATTTCCTTACCGGTCACGGCGAGCGGGATACGCAGCAAGCCGGGGACTCTTCCATGACCCGGGCGGTCAGCACGCTGGAGAGCAAAGATTACACCGTCAAGACACTGAATTTGCTGATCGACAATAAGATTCCGCAGGATGCACGCGTGATCGTGATCGCCGGTCCGATGAAGCCTGTTTCCCAGCAAGAGGTGGATCTCCTCAAAAAGTTCCTGGACGGCGGCGGCTCCCTGATCGTCATGGAGGATCCGCTTGCGCTGACGCAGTTTGGTCAGGAGAAGGATCCACTGGCGGAGATGCTTTCCAAGGAATGGGACACCACCTTGAACGATGATGTCGTGATCGACCTGAACAGCCCACAGCCGACCACAGGGGCGTCCGCTTATTACGATCCCAGCCATCCGATCACGATGAATATGAACAACGTCATTTCGTTCTATCCCTTCACTCGCAGCATCACCACCGCGGAGCCGAGCGGGAACCTGGTGATCACCCAGCTCGTCAAAACCAACCAGCGATCCTGGGGCGAGACCGATTTCGCCAGTATCTCCCAGGGCGGCCAGGTGGCAATGAACGATAATGAGGCCCAGGGACCGTTGACCATAGCCGTGGCCGGAGAAAACCCCACAACGAAGGGACGTGTGGTAATATTTGGCACCTCGGAATTTGCGGTAGACCAGATTTTCGACCGCTATGGTAATGGCGATATGTTCGTCAATTCAGTGGACTGGGCGGCGGAACAGGAAAACCTGGCCAGCATCACCCCCAAGAACACCCCCCAGCGGACATTCATCCCACCCTCCCAGCTCTATTGGGTCTTCATCCTGCTGACCTCGATCATCCTCATCCCGGGATTGATCGTTCTTGCAGGGGTATCCACGTGGCTGGCCCGCAAGCGGCAGGGATAATGTATGATTCGCCGGTCCACTGTTGTCTACATAATAGTATTGCTCGCGGTTGCGGGTTTCTATTTGTTTCTGCGAGTGCGGCCAAAGCCTGCCGAGGCGGCCGCCACGCCCGAAGCGACAGCTGAAGCGAGCTCTATATTCATGGCCGCTGAGGGCTCGCCCACCCGGATCCTACTTAAAGCAAAATCCGGCGAAGCGGTGGAGATGGCTCGCAATGCAGAGAATGCCTGGGCCTTGAAACAGCCCGTCGAAGCAGCCGCAGAACAGGGGTCGGCGGAGGCAGCAGCCAGCCAGGTGGTCGCTATGCGCATCCTGGAGCGGATCTTGAAAATTGACCTGAACGTGGTGGGGCTCAAGGATCCAGATTACGTTCTTTCCGTTAATTTTGATAACGGGACGGAACGAACGATACGTATAGGTGTTGTCACCCCAACGGGAAGCGGATATTACATCCAGGATGCAGCGGGCGGGGATGTGTTGGTGGTCAGTAAAAGTTCAGTGGATGCAATTCTCCACCTCCTGGCTTCCCCTCCGTACGCTGAGACGCCCACTCCCAGCCTGGAAGTACCGGCATCCGGTACACCCGGGCCGGCGGAGACCCCGACTCCCTAGTTTTCGTAACATTTTGGTCCTGTCGGCGTCTATGAAAGAGCAATAAATTAGACTTGAAATTCACTTAAAAAAAGTGTATTCTGAATACAAAAAGAAAAATGGATAAACACGCGAATGGATGTAGATAAAATCTTGATGGTTGACGAAGAGGAAGAATATTCAGCGCTTGCCCGGCTGATCGAGTTGGGCAGGCAAAAGGGATACATTACGCTGGATGACATCCTGCATTTCTTCCCCGAGGCCGAACAGGATGTTGAACAACTCGAGGAAGCCTTCTCGGCGCTGCTGAGCGCCGGGATCCCGTTTGTAGAAGATGCCACCACATCAGAACCCACCGAGGATGAGCTGGTTGCAGTGGAGGCGACCGAGGTTGAGCCTGAAATCGATATCTCCCTGGACGATTACCTGGCAAATATTGATACAGACGACACGATTGGTCTTTATCTAAAAGAAGTCAGCCGGGTCCCGCTTCTGACCGCGGACGAGGAAGTAAAGCTCGCCCAGCGCATCGAACGTGGACGGATGGCTCGTGAAGAGCTGGCAAAGGGCAATGCAAGCCCGCGCCGGCGTACAGACCTGCGTCAATTGATCGAAGACGGCTGGGCCGCCCGTGAACATTTGATCACGGCCAACTCCCGCCTGGTCATCTCGGTTGCAAAAAAATACATGGGACGCGGCGTCCCTTTCCTGGACCTGATCCAGGAAGGCAACATTGGCCTGATCCGGGCCACCAAAAAATTTGATTACCGCCGCGGTCATAAGTTCTCGACCTATGCCACCTGGTGGATCCGCCAGGCTGTGACTCGGGCCATTGCCGACCAGGGCCGTACGATCCGTGTACCGGTCCACATGGGCGATCAGATCAACAAACTGCTGCGTGTTCAGCACCAGCTGACCCAGCGCTTGGGACGCGAGCCCAGCGTGGAAGAGCTGGCTGAAGCTTTGGATGTGCCACCCAAGAAGGTGGAGAACATGATCCAGGTAGCGCGGCGTCCGCTTTCGCTGGAAACCCCGACCGACGATGAAGAGGATTCGGTCCTTGGCGATTTCATCGAGGACGACGAAGCACCGCCGCCGGACGATACGGCGACCTATAACC
>JBLMZU010000629.1:0-4773 GCA_050258995.1 Bacteroidota bacterium | reverse complement strand
TGACGGCCCGGCGGACCTCCTGGAAGACGCGCTGGGTCACCGCGGGATCCAGAAGCGCTTCGCCGCGCGAGACCGCTTCCAGCGCCTTGACCAGGTCATCACTGCCAATCTGCTTGAGGATGTACCCCGAAGCACCGGCCCGGATGGCTGAGAAGAGCATCTCATCCTCAGCATAGGAGGTGAGCATAATGACCTTGATGTTCGGGTGCTTGGTGACGATCTGTTCACAGGCTTCAATGCCTGAAGTACCGGGCAGGCGAATATCCATCACCACTACATCGGGCTTGAGCATATCGGTCTTCTCGATCGCTTCGCGCGCCGAACCGGCTTCCGCAACCACATCGAACTGGGGATGGCGTTCCAGTAAAGATTTCAGCCCCAGTCGGACGACTTCATGATCATCCACAAGAATGATTCTTTGTTTGGCAGCTTGCTTTGGCATGCCATAGATTTTACCTTAATTAAGGGGATTTTTACACAAAAAGGGGATTTACTATCCAGACAGCCACGAAGATCCTGGAATGAGCTATAAAAGCCGGGATTCTGCCCCGGAGACGGCGGATTCGTTAAAAGAAAACTTGCGAAGGGGACCTTCGCAAGTTTTTTGGGGTTATTTGGCCTTGATATTGATCGTCTTGGGTTTGACCTCGTCCGCCTTCGGGAGAGTGATGGTCAGGATGCCGTTCTCGAACACGGCCTCCGCCTTGTCGCTCTTTACATCGGTCGGCAGAACGACCGAGCGCTCGAAGGAGCCAAAGCGCTGCTCACGGATGTGCCAGGCCCGGTCCTTGCGCTCCTCTTCCTGCTGGACCTCACCCTTCAAGGTAAGGATATCGCCGGTGACGTTGATCTGCACTTCCTCGGCCTTGATGCCAGGAATGGAGGCCTTGACGACTACATCATTGTCGGTCTGGTACATGTCGATCGCCGGGGTGGCCATCGACCAGCCATCCCGGATCGAGAGCGGGCGGGTGAAGGCATCGTCAAAGAGACGATCCATTGCCTCACGCAGAGTCATCATCTCACGAGCGGGTTCCCAACGAGTTAAGTTTGACATAGCTACCTCCTTACATGGTACGGTTGTAATTGGTTTTATAGCCCTTAATATAAAAAGCCTGTGTTAAAAAAACACAGGCTTCCTGTAAAAAAAATGTAAGAGTTGGATTCTAAAATTTTAATCTTAGACTTTTTGTCTTTTGTAATCGACAAACCGGTAGCCGACACCGCGCTCGGTCAGGATGTACTTGGGGTTGGCGGGGTCCTTCTCGAGCTTCTGCCGCAGGTAATTGATGTACAGGCGCACGTAATGCGGCTCGTCCCGATACTCGTAGCCCCAGACCTTGACCAACAACTGGTCATGGGTCACCACCCAGCCGGCGTTCTGGACGAGGTGATACAGGAGGCGATATTCGGTGGGGCGCAGCTTGACGAGCTTGCCCTCCAGCCAGACCTCGCGGCGGTCGAAGTCGATCTTGAGGCGCTCATCCACCTCGATGATGTCGTGCATCGAGCCGCTGGCGCCTTCGGTACGGCGGATCACTGCTTTCACCCGGCTGACCATCTCACGCGGGCTGAAGGGCTTGGTAATGTAGTCGTCGGCCCCCAGCTCAAGGCCGCGCACCCGGTCGTCCTCCTCACCCTTGGCGGTCAGCATGATGACCGGTACATTGCTGGCCTCGCGGATGGTCTCCAGCACTTCAAAGCCATCAATGTCGGGCATCATGACATCGAGCAGGATCAGGTCTGGATTGATATCGCGCAGTCTTTGAATGGCCTGTTTGCCATTGAACGCCTCCGAGACCTGAAACCCATCATGCTCCAGGTTCATGCGGATGAACCGGACCATGCGCTCTTCGTCGTCCACAACCAAAATTCGGCGGCGATCGAAATCATCGGACATGGATCATTCCCTCACAAAGCCGATCAGATTTTCTTCCTCTTCGCTTTGGAGCACTTCGATCAGGGCCAGCCTGTCCAGCGGCCAGATGACCTTGACCACATTGTGTTCCAGGTAATGGATATCCTTGCCATCCCGCAGACGCGGGTTGCTGACGATGACGATGTTATCAGAGGGCTTGGGCAATTCGTCCACTTCCCCCACAATGGACGGCTCCCCGGAAATATGCAATATTACCGTATGCGGCATTCCTACGCCTTTCTGTCAGGAACAGGTATTAAATATTTCGTAATAAAACCTGTATCTTTAATTTTCCGAGTGCGAGGATATCCCCGTGGCTCAGGGATTCCTCGACGTGGGGATTGATGCGCCGCCCATTTACATACGTTCCGTTTGACGAACCGAGGTCCATGACCACCACGCGGTCGGCATCCCTCTTTACCACGGCATGCAGACGGGACACGCCCGATGCATAGGCCTGATAAGGGGTCAGGTCGATATCCGGCATGATCGGCTGGCCTTCGCTGAGACGCCCGAGAGTGAATTCGTTTCGTGATGCAAGCGGCAGGATCTTGCCGCTGTCCATCAGGTGCAGGGAGATCCAGCTGTTGGCGGGGGTGGACACCCCCTCAGGACGCATGGATTTCTTCTTCAAATCCTCGGCGATCTGTTCATCGGTGATGGCCTGTGTGACAAGTGTCTCCACACCGTTCAATTGTGCTCCGCATTCCGCGCAGAACAGGGCCCCCGCCACATTTTTATGCTGGCAATTTGGACATACGACCATGTGACCTACTCCTTTTTTGGCGGCGCATTCAGCAAAGCGCGTGTGCCATAGTTCATTTTTTTACTACCCTCAGATGTTAGAGCACTTTGTTTTTGTAGATGATCGACTTCTAGCATAATCGTCTGCGCCAGGCCATTCTCGCCCCGCGACATCAAATTGGATGCGAGCGTCTGCAAGTGCCGGGTGGCTGATTCGATCCGGCCGTTTCGTGCTTCCTCCTGGGCCCGTTCCTGCAGGCGGTAGAGCATGAGCCTCGACAGGGCCTGCACAATTTTATCAGGAGGCGGCTCGGTTTCTGGCGATTCCGAGACTGTGAGGCTCGCCTTCAACTGCACAGGAGGGACAGGCAGACGCTGGGACGCAATGGAAACTTTAAGCGTTCCAAGCAATATCTCTGTCAAAGCCGATTTTACCGCTTTTGGCTGAATTATGTATTCCAAAAGTATTTGAGTGGAAGCATCATGCAATATTGTCCCAAGTCTCATGCGGGTATCCACGGCAATCGGCGAAGGATCTGGCTGCAGCCGAAAGGCGTAGGACAGGTCGATCCCCTCGCTGGGTGCGCGGTTCAAAACGACTTCCTCAGCATAGATCTGGGCGAGGGCGTTGAACTTTTCCAGAAGCAGCCGTTTGATATCCCGCGGCTCGGCGATGAAAGCGCTGCTTCCTCCCGTGCGGGTAGCCAGCACATCCAGAAAAATATCGTTCCATTCGGCCCCGATCCCCATGGCGCTGATGCCAATTCCCTGCTCCGAAACTTTGGAGGCGAGGGCCAGGCAGTCCTGTTCGTCTCCATAGGTATGGCCGTCCGTAAGGAGAACGATGTGATTGACCCGGCTGGAATCCAGGCTGCGCATCACCTCGTTGGCGCCGGCGTTCAGGCCCTGGTAAATCTCGGTTGCCCCGGAGGGCTGGATCATTTGAATCTTTGACTCCAGCCGGGACCGCTCATCGTAAAAGGAGGCGGGAATGACAACCTCGGCGCGATCGCTGAACGTGACCACGCTCAAAATATCCTGCGGCCGCAGATTGCGCAGCACCTGGACGGCAGCCGCCTTGACCACATCCATTTTTTCGCCTTTCATGGACGTGGATCGATCCAGCACCAGGCAGACGTTCAACGGCGGCGCCGGCGTCAGGCGTGCTTCAAGCGTCGGCTCCAGCTCCAGGATCACGTACAGCATCTGCGGCTCGTCCATCTGCCTCAAGCTGGGACGGCTGCAGACCAGGTTGTAGGGGTAGGGTAGCTCGATTTTTTCTTCGGGAGGAAGAATGGCATCGTATTGCATCCGCCGCTGGGGGTTCGACAATACTTCATACGCCTGCTGGACGTCCAGGAAAAGCTCAGTCTCTCCGGCCGCGGTATTTTTATCGGGATGAAGTTTTTGGGCAGCCTCAAAATAGGCCCGTTTAATATCTTCCTGGTTTGCATCCCGCTTAAGACCAAGAAGGCTGTAATAGTCCGGCTTGCCTGAAGACATGATTACCCGATCAGTTGAGCAAGAATCACACTGATATTGTCGGGTCCACCGGCTGTATTGGCTGCGTTGACAAGGTTTTGACAGGCACGCTGAAGGGTGGGCGCTTCGGTGATGGAACGTGTCAGATCCTGCTCGGTGATCACGCCCCACAGGCCGTCGCTGCAGATCATCAGGTAGCCGGGCTGGGGAAAGGTGACGGTAAAAATATCCGGGTCTAGGATCTCACCCTGGCCAAGAGCCCGATACAGAACGTTGCGGTGCGGATAGTTCGCGGCTTCCTCGGGGGTGATATGTCCCAGCTCCTCCAGGCGTTTCACCAGGGAGTGATCGCGGGTGACCGGCTCGATGCGTCCATCCTGTTTGATGAAGTAAGCCCGGCTGTCTCCCACGTGTGCGAATGTGATCTGCTGGCCGACGACGAGCGCGGCCGTCAGGGTTGTCCCGCTGCCCGGCGCCTCCTTCTGGATGGTGCGCTGCGCCTCACGGACCGCGCCCTGCATGATCTCCTGGAATGACTCCTCCAGGGGTTCGGCGTTGAGCTGAAAGAGGTTGGGCAGGAATTTGCGCATGACATATCCGGCCACACTGCGAATGGCGGCATTGCTGGC
>JBLMZU010000628.1:0-4920 GCA_050258995.1 Bacteroidota bacterium | reverse complement strand
GGTCGCTCTTCTCATGGGCCTGACCATGCCTCCTGGCTCGACGAACAGCTGGACGTTGATTGCGGCTTCTGTTGTTCTCTTTGGCCTTTTGCTCTGGGCGGAGAGCCGCGCTGTGGACCCGATCCTGCCGCTGCACCTTTTTCGGGAGCGATTGTTCGCCGTTGCCACCCTGCAGGGTCTGCTGGCAGGCTGGGCCATGTTTGGCAGCATCTCGTTTATCCCGCTTTTTGTGCAATCCGTGCTGGGCACAAGTGCCACACAGGCAGGCTTTACCATTTCTCCCATGCTGTTGGGCTGGGTCGGGGCAAGCATCGTCGGTACGCGCCTGCTGCTCAAGGTTGGCTATCGCAGTCTGGCCATCCTGGGTGCCTCCCTGCTGGTCATCGGCTCATTTCTCATGACCACCGTGCATGCAGATGTCAGCCAGACCCTGATCATGCTCTATGTAACACTGATGGGGATCGGCATGGGCCTGTCAATTCCTTCGTTCCTGATCGCCGTGCAGACCACGGTGGAAAGGCGCTCTCTCGGCACGGCCACCTCGACGATCCAGTTCAGCCGCTCCATCGGCGGGACGATCGGCGTGAGCGTCATGGGTGCGGCCTTGAGTGCGAGCCTGGCAGCCAGTCTGGCCGCCTCCGGCCTGGGCCTGGATCTGATCTCCCAGCTGCTCAATCCGCTCGGAGCCCAGGCGGTCGCCAACGACGCGGTCCGTATTGCCGTGGTGGACGGCATCGATGTGGTCTTTAAGATCGCTCTGGCAGCGGCCCTGCTTGCCCTGGTGGTTACGCTCTTTGCCCCTCGCAAAGAACTTAAAGACCAGGCGGTTGATGAGGAACTGCTCGTGGTAAGTGCAGATTAAATCAAAAGTTCAGAGGTTGACAGTATTAGCTGCCGGTTGAGATTAACAATATCGCAGAGGACGCGGCGGGATCTTGATTCCATCCAATCGAGCGATCTTTGGTCCTGGAAAAGGTTACAGATTTGGCAACCGGCAGCGATTTTTCTGATAAATTACATGATACAGTACGAAATTTTCATGAGGTCCCATGGGACGGGACAGGGCGAGCTCATTCATGGAAATGTAGGGAAAATTGCTGAGGTCTATTACGAATGCAAGTAACCTCAGTAAGAAGTTAATCAGCCCAAAGTGTGACATATGACACTGGGTTTGTGATTTAAATAACAATAATATGGACTTATAAAGTCAATATAAGTCAGATTGGCATTATTGGTTTAACTGGCATTTTAGGCATCTTAGTTTTGGGCGGCGAGGATCCGGTGACTGGCATGGTCGCTCCATCCGCAAGGGTATAGGTCACCGAGGAGCCAATAGCGAAACCGGCCCTGTGTTCAGGCCGGTTTTATTTTTAACAAGGCAGGAGGACGACAGGCACAAGATATTTTCAGTTAATTACCATAATCTATCTTTTCCTTAGCATTAGATCCATACAACACAGGAGGAAACATGATTTCAAGACGGGACTTTCTAAAACTGACCGGCGCCGGTGTACTTTCCTTATATGGGGCAACACGGGGCAAGTTCACACTACGGGCCAAAGCTCTTCTTCCGGGTGGAACACTCGATCCAGGGGCTGTCAACAAGTATGTCACTCCCCTGCTCATCCCGCCTGTAATGCCCAGGGCAGGAACCATCAATCAAAAGGGGGCGAAACAGATTGATTATTACGAAATCTCCATGAAGCAGTTTCAACAGCAGATTCTGCCCACTGGCCTGCCCAAAACCACTGTGTGGGGCTATGGCGCGGTCAAATCTGCCAGCAAGAACGGGCTGGCACAGGTTTGGAACGCCCCCTCCCTGACCATCGAGGCCCAGGCGGGACGCCCCGTACGCATCAAATGGATCAACGATCTCAAGGATGCAAACGGTAACTACCTGCCTCATTTACTCCCGGTGGATCAAACCCTGCACTGGGCCAACCCTCCCGGTGGGTTGACTGGACGCGATACCCGTCCAACCTTTGAAGCAACCCCCGGCGCCTACACCGGGCCGGTCCCAATGGTCAGCCATGTGCATGGCGCCGTAGGTGTCGGCGATGAGTCCGATGGATATGCAGAGGCATGGTACCTGCCAGTTGCCAATAATATCCCAGCCGGATATGCCACCCAGGGCACCTGGTATAACTTCTTTGCCGGGAAGGCTGCCGCCGGTTACGGCGAAACCTGGGGACCCGGGTTCGCCACCTTCCAATATCCCAATTTGAACCGCGCTTCCACCATCTGGTACCACGATCACACTGTAGGCATGACCCGCCTGAACGTATACGCCGGCCCGGCCGGGTTCTTCATCATCCGTGGCGGCCGGGCAGGAGATCAGGCAGTGCTCGACAGCCGCACCGGACTCAGTGCCGTTCTCCCCGGACCGGCACCCAAGGAAGGCGACAAGTTCCCAGCGAACAAGGTCTACTACGAGATCCCGATCGCCATCCAGGACCGATCCTTTAATAGTGATGGCTCTCTTTTCTACCCGGACAGCCGCGAGTTCTTCGATGGGGCATCCGCCGATGATCCGGGGCATTTTCCGGACACCGACCTTTCCCCCATCTGGAATCCCGAGTTCTTTGGAAACATGATCATGGTCAATGGCAACACCTGGCCTTTCCAGACCGTCGAACAGCGCCGCTACAGAATACGCTTCCTCAACGGATGCGATTCACGCTACCTGATACTGGACTTCAACCAGATCCCCGGCGTGGAGGTCTGGCAGATCGGGAACGAAGGCGGCTTCCTGGCTGCACCGGTCAATCTCACCGCCCTGGGCAACCAGCTTCCCATGAACCTGGCCGAGCGCGCCGATGTCATCATCGACTTCACCAATGTCCCCATAGGGAACTACATCCTTGGCAATGCCGGGCCGGATGCGCCCTTTAATGGGCAGCCGATTGATCCGGCTGACATGGCTGATCCGCAGGGTACGGGGCAGGTTATGCAGTTCCGGGTGGTGCCTGCGCTGGCGCCTGATTCGACCACGCCGCCCGCCTTCCTGAAGCTGCCTGCGATCACGCTACTGCCTGCGCCGGTCCGATCGCGCCCGCTGGCCCTTCTGGAGGATATGTCCGAGTACTGGGATGGCCCCGCTGCAGCGATGCTGGGCATCGTGGAAAACGGCATGGCCATCCATAAAATGTGGATGGACGAAATCACCGAAAATCCAAATGTCGGCGATACCGAAATCTGGGAATTTTACAACTTCACCGCCGACGCTCACCCCATGCACGTCCACGAAGTCGCCTTCGAAGTGGTGGACCGGCAGCCCATCACGTTCATGGAGGATATGGGTCACATCATGGATGTACAGCTAGCCGGGACTACGCGGCCGCCTGAACCCTGGGAAACAGGTTTCAAGGATACGGTGACTGCCTATCCGGGCGAAGTCACCCGGGTAAAGGCACAATTCCTGAACCCGGGCCAGTTTGTCTGGCACTGTCATATCGTTTCCCACGAAGATAACGAGATGATGCGTCCCTACCGGGTTGGGCCGGTGCAGCCTGGGCAGCCGGGATCTGCAATGTAAAATTTCTCTCCATAAACAGAACCAAGAGGAGACTGGCAAAAGCCAGTCTCCTCTTGGTTCTGCAAGTGGCTTAATAAAAAACATGGGATCTTGATGAAGAATGTTCCGGTTGCCAACCGGAGTTTGTGACAAGAAATACAAATAACTTGATATAATTGGCATCCTCTATACAACTTCAACAAGGAACCATGAAGACCATGGACAAGCTAATGAAATATCTTCAATATATCCTGCTGGGCCTGGTTGTGTTTGTACATCCAATCATGCCAAGCATTGTCCTGGTGGGATTGAGCCTTTTTTCCTTCCAGAAACATGACTGGCAGGAAGGTTTCTTCGATGACAGGTGGGGCATTTTGGGAAGTGTCAGCTTCCTGGTGGGGATCCTTGTGTACATGGTGATGGTATTTTTGCCGTCCCAGACTTAAGTGATCTGGGATTGGAAATCACGCCGCAAGCGGCGGGGTATGTATCTCGAAAGGAATCAATAAGTTCAAACATAACGCATCCCGAATTTAATCTTTCGTTATTTGGCCACCGATAAACATTGAAAGAGCCGGCCCGGACATTGGGTCGGCTCCTCTTTTTCGCCGTTACAGGCGCAGCACCAAAGGTGGCCCCCACGAAGACACCACACTCCCCGGCATCTTTCAGCCGGGGCAGGTGAGGCACGGAGCGTTTCATTGTTCTTCTCCGTGTCTCGGTGGTTCATTCCTTAAGTTTGGGGGTAGTCATGTTTGTGCGCAACGATCCCGAATTCAAAACTATTCCTGAACCATGCTTCTATGATTCCATGTTCACTTTCTCACGTTTATATTTCTTCAGTGCGTTCCAGCCCACCAGCATTCTTTCCTTCTCATCCCACAGGCGGAAATACAAGGATTTCAGACTCCCGCGGAATGTCAATGGCTCTATCTGGAAGACAGGGTTTTCCTTGTGGCATTGCTCGAGCTTGTAGTTGGGTATTCTTGGGCTGAGGTGATGAATATGATGGTAACCAATGTTCCCCGTAAACCACTGCAAAATCCTGGGAAGCTTATAGAACGAACTGCCGTCCATGCCGGCATTGAAGAAATCCCAGCTCTTATGGCGCTCCCAGTATGTGGGGTCGAAGTTGTGCTGCACGTAGAAGAGCCAGACACCCGCGCCGCATGCGATCAGCATAATCGGCAACTCCACCATCAGGAACGCCGCCCATCCAATCTCCAGCATGATCCAGCCGACAAAAGCAGCCAGGGCAATGTTCGTCCAGATCACGCTGTTGCGCTCACGCTTTCCGGCCCCGGGTACCCAAAAGCGATGGGTCACCCCAAAGACAATCATTGCACCAACGGTAAATAAAATCCACGGGCTGCGCATGATACGATAACCGGCCTTCTTGTACCATG
>JBLMZU010000627.1:0-4847 GCA_050258995.1 Bacteroidota bacterium | reverse complement strand
TGAATTGAGCCTGTTATATTATTCACAGAGAAGCCCCCTGCTGGGAAGGGGCTTCTCTGTGAATAATCGTGTTAATCCTGGATACGAATAAGAATGCTTATTGCAGTAAAATAAATAGAATGATACGTGGGGAATAATCGAAACGCTAGTGAAAGGTAGTTAATTTTATGCAGCCGAGCCATTTACACCAGATGGAAGGGCCCGACAAAGACAACCCTGCGCTAAGCAAGGTAATCGAGCGGAACATTCGTACGATCATCCACCTGCGTACAAAGGACGCGAAGGAACGCAGCCCACAAAGCCGAATCGCCGATGCCATCACCTCCTTTTCGGGGCGGATGGTTTTTGTTTACGTGCATATTGCCTGGTTTGGGTTATGGATCCTTTTAAACACGGGACGGTTCGGGGTGCAGATATTTGATCCATTCCCCTACGGCCTGCTTACCATGGTTGTATCCCTGGAAGCAATCTTCCTTTCAACATTTGTGCTCATCAGCCAGAACCGCATGGGCGAGGAGACGGAACGGCGGGCCGACTTGGACCTACACATTGGGCTGTTGACCGAACATGAATTGACCCGCGTGCTGCAGATGCTGGACGCGATACAGGACAAACTGGATATCGCGGATCATGCGAACAGCGAGCTGGCCGACCTGGAAATGGAGACCAAGCCGGAAGATGTCCTGGCTGAGATCCATCGCCTGCAGGCGATCGAGTCGAGCAAAAGGTAAAGATTTATGAGCCAGGTTTTTGACAGTCAGATGATCTCTGCAGAAGATTACCGAAACATCTTTGAAGCTGCAAGTGATGGGTTGGTGATCTATGATCCGGAGTTGGACTCCGTGGTCGAAGCCAACCCTGCCGCCTGTGAGATGCACGGTTACTCACATCAGGAATTTATTGGAATGGATCGGGAAGTCTTCGTGGATATTGGGAGCCTGGCCGTGTTTCGAGAGCAGGTCCAGGCGACCGGGACGGGCAGCGTATTCGAAGCGCTGACCATCCACATGCGCAAAGATGGTTCGCGGTTTCAAGTGGAAGAACGCAATTCAGCAATCGTTTTTCGAGGCAGGCCCTGCCTGTTAAGTGTCCTTCGCGACGTCAGCCAGCGGATCCAAAAAGAAAAAATCCTGGACCGGCAAATAGAGAACCAGATGCGCGAACAGGCGACGCTGCTTGCCATTTCCCACACCCTCGCGTCCACGTTGGAATTTCAGCCGGCTATGATCATCGATCAATTGCGCGAGATTATTGAGTACACCCATTGTGCATTATTTGCATTGGAGGATTCTGCCCTGGTTACCATGGCAACCCGTGGAACACCGGAATTGGAAGGTTCAGAACCTTTCCGCATCCATCTACATGGGCCAGAAACCCTGGCGGCGCTGTTTAACAGACATACGCCCATCCGCATCGCCGACATATGGAGCGACGATGTAAACGCCCGATTCCTGCGGGCACTTCTGGAGGATACGGCAGCTATTTTGCTAAAGGGAATGTACTCGTGGATGTGGGTACCGTTGGCGGTGAAAGGCCGGATCATTGGCGGTGTGGGCGTGGCACACGAGAAGCGGGATTTTTTCACATCCCATCACGCGGACCTGGCGCTAAGCGTCGCCAACCAGGCTGCCATCACCATGATCAACGCAGAATTATACAAAGACGCACAGAAACTGGGGGTGCTGGAGGAACGCCAGAACCTGGCACGCAACCTGCACGATGCCATTAACCAGTCTCTCTTTTCAGCAGGCCTGATCGCCGAAGTTTTGCCGCGTTTATGGGAACGGGAACCAGAGGAAGCCCGCCGTTCCCTGGAGGACCTACGCCGGCTGACACGCGGTGCGCTGGCCGAAATGCGCTCCCTGCTGGTCGAGCTGCGGCCATCCGCCATCACGGACACTGAGCTGGGCGATCTTCTGCAGTTATTGGGCAACGCGTTCACCGGAAGAACAAACATCCCGGTCCTCGTGACGGTAACAGGAGATGGTATGCTGCCCGCTGAAACCCAGGTGGTACTATACCGGATCTGCCAGGAGGCGCTGAACAACATTGCCAAGCATGCCAAAGCCAGTCAGGTCAAAATTGATGTTCTGCAGGATTCTAGAATGTTTGAACTCCATATCTGGGATAATGGCCGCGGTTTTGACACTTCCGACCAGCCGTTGCCAGGACACTACGGCTTGAGCATGATGCGGGAGCGCGCCGAGACTGTGGGTGCGACGCTAACCGTCGCCAGCCAGGTGGGGCAGGGCACGGAGATCGCGATACGCTGGAGTCCAAACCCAAAAACGGAGATCAAATGAACATAAGCTCCCCACAACCCATTCGCGTCATGCTGGTGGATGACCATGCCATGGTACGCCGAGGACTGGCAGCCTTCCTCAAGGTTTTCGACGACTTGCAGCTGGCGGGCGAGGCCGAAAGCGGTGAAACTGCTATCCAGCTCTGTGCTGAAGTTCTTCCGGATGTAATCCTAATGGACATGGTGATGCCAGACATGGATGGTGCAGCTGCAACTCGCGTCATCCGCCAGCAGTTTCCGCAGGTGCAGGTGCTTGCTCTCACATCCTATAAAGAGGGGGACCTGGTGAAGAATGCATTGAAAGCTGGTGCGATCGGTTACCTGCTGAAGGATGTTTCCGCAGATGACCTTGCCGATGCCATTCGCGCTGCCCATTCAGGTCGCGCCACCCTCTCCCCCCAGGCTGCTCAAGCGCTGGTGGAGACCACCAATCAGCATCCCCTGCCCGGACTTGACCTCACAGAGCGCGAGCGAGAAGTCCTGGCACTAATGGTGGAGGGATTGAATAATACGCAGATCGCCGGCAGGCTGGTGGTAAGCCCAAGCACGATCAAATCCCACGTCAGCAACATCCTGTCCAAATTAGGGGTCGTCAGCCGGACGGAGGCGGTCACCCTGGCACTGCGCAGTCACCTGGTTCCGTGACCGACATATCCGCCAAGTGGTGGAGGGGATTATTCCCCAACTGGAGGATGCAGCCGGGAAGTCTTTCCCATAGAATGAAGGGAGAAATATCTCGTACGAAGATAAAGTGAGGACTACCATCAGACTGATCATTGAAGTGGGATCATCGCCCTGCTCCGCTCAGCATTAAGGATTGTGTCCCACGCCATCTTCTACGGATGGAAGAGTGCCTGAAAGCATCTGGAGCATGATTAGGAACAGAGAAGACACGATTCCTTTAGGACTTCGTGTCTTTTTTATTGTTAATAATCCCTCCCAAGATTTAATCAAGGAAAGTCGAGATGGATGATGTACAAAAAAAAATAAAAACGTCAGAGCTTCGTTACCGCCGTTTATTTGAAGCTGCGCAGGACGGGATCTTAATTCTGGATGCGCAGACGGGCGCTATTACTGATGTGAACCCATTTCTGATCAAAATGCTGGGATACTCCCGCGAAGAGTTTATCCAAAGAAAGCTTTGGGAGGTTGGTGCATTTCAGGATATTGAAGCCAGCAGGGAGGCCTTTAAAGCCTTGCAAGTGCATGAATATATTCGTTACGAAGACCTGCCGCTTCGTGCAAAAAACGGCAAACTCGTTGAAGTGGAATTCGTAAGTAACGTCTATCTGGCGGGAGACGAGAGGGTCATCCAATGCAATATCCGCGACATCACACAGCGGAAACAGGCTGAAGATGCTTTGCTGAAGAGCCAGGCACTTCTACAGGAACAATCCGTCCGGGACCACCTGACAGGTTTATTCAACCGACGTTATATGGAGGAGACTCTGGAGCGCGAGCTGTTGCGAGCCTCACGGAAACAACTCTCCCTGGGGATTATTATGCTGGACGTGGATAATCTTAAGCGGCTCAATGACACCTGGGGGCATGCCGCCGGCGATAGAATACTGCGTGAATTGGGTAATCTGCTGTTCAAGCATATCCGCGGAGAGGATATTCCCTGCCGCTACGGGGGTGATGAATTTATCCTGATCCTTCCGGATGCATCGCGCGAGGTGACACGCGCCCGCGCCGAATTGATCTGTGAGAATGCCAGGCATTTCCATCTTCAATACGAAGGACAAAGTCTCATGCCGGTTACGCTCTCTCTTGGCGTCGCCATCTTCCCAGAGCATGGCGCGACGAGTACTGAGATCTTGAGAATGGTTGATGCCGCGCTTTACCGCGCTAAAAGCGGAGGCCGCAGCCAGGTCGTTCTAGCAGAATAACCACCTCGTCACAAAGTTGGATCCCACCTCCCCAAGTAGTGGAGAGAGGTTCCCCCTGAGCGGTGGATGTGGTCGGGGGCTGTTTGATTTACGATGGAATCGGATTGGGACCATCATCCAAAGTGAACAGGGAGTCAGCCTCATGACATCGTACGAAAAACGCGCCTTGCTTCTGGAGCTGCTCTTCAGAAAGGCTGGTCTGAGTTTGCCGGAATTAGTGGAGGACCCGGAGTATCTGGAGGATTTGACACAGGAAGTTTTCGAAGATCTGCAACAATCGAGGCAGGAGCTGTGCGGCCAGGTCTCCGCCCTGCAGACCGGAAACAGGCACCTGGAGCAATACATCGACATGGTGGCCCACGATCTGAGCGGCGAGAAAGTGAAGGAATACCTGCGGCAGATGGGGCAAACTGCGGATGAAATGAAAAGAATCATCAACAACTTAAAGCACTTC
Organism: Bacteroidota bacterium; assembly: GCA_050258995.1. Classification (GTDB taxonomy): domain Bacteria; phylum Chloroflexota; class Anaerolineae; order Anaerolineales; family Villigracilaceae; genus Defluviilinea. The sequence continues at coordinate 202 of JBLMZU010000627.1, read as the reverse complement.
TCCGAAGTGCGTGAGGCTGAAGCGTCCTTTGAGACTGTCCAAATGGCGGAGGTCGTGGCGAACGTTCAGGTTCGCTTGGGTCATCTGATCAGGGAACAGCAGGCCCAGGTCGTCATCCCGGAGGACTGGCCGGCTGCCATCGGCTACGGCCCCTGGATCGAGGAGGTGTGGGCCAATTATCTCAGCAATGCCATCAAATACG
>JBLMZU010000626.1:0-6483 GCA_050258995.1 Bacteroidota bacterium | reverse complement strand
GATCATGAATATTCTGGGGTGGCTGGTCGTTTTGTTGAGCGTTTTTCTGATCGTCAACACCATCAACGGCCTGATGAGCCAGCAGACCCGGCAGATCGGCATCATGAAATCCACCGGCGGGAATACCTCCCAGATCCTCGGCATGTATCTTGTATTGGTACTGAGTTTTGGGCTGATTGCCTTGCTCCTCGCCATTCCGATTGCGAATCGAGAAGCAGAGAGAATCGGCCTTGGCATGGCGGACTATCTGGGTTTCTATATCCCACCGTATCACGGCTACACGGCTACACTCATCCAACAGATCATTGTTGCGCTGATGGTTCCGGTACTGGCAGCGCTCTGGCCTGTATACAACAGTGTCCGGATCACCGTGCGGGAGGCGCTGGCAGATTATGGCATCCGCGGGAGCAAAAAAGCGCCCAAAAAAGGAATCAACAAATTCAGCCTGCTTCTATCGCGCCCGATGCGGCTCTCTTTGCAAAATGCTTTTCGGCGCAAGGCCCGGCTGTCATTGACTCTGTTCACCCTTGTGCTGGCCGGCGCAGTTTTCATCTCTGTGTTCAACCTGCGTGCATCCTTCTACAAGGTGATCGATGAGCTTTCGGGGTATTACCTGGCGGATGTGATCATCAGTTTCAACCGCCTGTACCGTCTTGACCAGATCGCTCCCCTGGCCGAGAGCGTGCCCGGTGTGGAGGGTGCAGAGGGCTGGCTCGAAACCAACGGGACACTTGTTCGCGGCAAGGATAAGACAGAGACCCAGGTGTATCTGGTCGCGCCGCCGTCCTCCTCCAGGCTGATCAAACCCATCGTCATTGCCGGTCGAAAGATAGCAAAGGGCGATGAGAATGCCATTGCAGTCAGCAATTATCTGATGCAGATGTTTCCCGATCTGAAGGTCGGAGACTGGCTGACGATCAAGATCAATGGCCGGGAGACGAAGTGGAGGATCGTCGGCGTCTACAGCATGACCTCCAACGGCGGCTCCCCGATGCTGTATGTCAACAATGATTATTTCAGCCAGATGATCGGCCAGCCCGGGCATGCATTTTCCCTGCGGATCACGACCAGCAGCCATGATCTGGTGACACAACAAAATGTGGAGAAACAGCTCCAGTCCGTTTATTCGGAACACGGCATTCCGGTCGCCGGAACCATGCTGGGAGCGCAGCAGGTCCAGGATACAAAGACCACGTTCGATATCTTCATTTATTTCTTCCTGGTGATGTCGACGTTGATCGCCTTGATCGGCGGGTTGGGGCTGATGAGCACGATGAGCATCAATGTGATGGAGCGCACGCGCGAGATCGGCGTGATGCGCGCCATCGGTGCATCCAACTGGAACATCCAGAGCATTGTGATCGTGGAAGGCATGATCATTGGCATGATCAGCTGGACCATCAGCCTGGCGCTGTCTGTCCCCCTGACCACCATAATGACCTCGGGTGTTGGCATGTTGTTGTTTGGCAAGCCCTTGACGATCGTTTACGGCTGGGATGGCATCTTCCTCTGGCTGATCGGCATCCTGATCATCGGCATGCTTGCCAGCGCATTGCCAGCAAGAGGGGCATCTCGCCTGACAGTCAAAGACACATTAGCCTACGAGTAGAACATTGTTTGTATCTGATGCTCCCGGAGAATGGCCGGTCTGGGCAATTGCTGCATCCGCCCGGGAGCATGAATGAAAGTCAATTCCATATCACCAACCGCTTGACAGAGTATTACAGGTGGCCGGGAGAATTATATGAATAGTCGCTGGAAGAAAGTTTGGGCTGATTTTTGGAGCAACAAGTCGCGTACGATCCTCACCATTGTAACGATCATGGTGGGCACTCTTGCTGTGGGCTTTAATGCCAACCTCGGCTCCTACATGCTCGAAAGCATGGACAGGGATTATCTCTCCGCCAATCCCGCCGAGGCCACGATCATTACATCACCTTTCAACGATGATATTGTAAAGGTGGCGCGCAATGTGCCGGGGGTGGATGCCGCCGAAGGGCGCGCTTCGACCAGCGCCCAATTGATCCCGGCCGGCGGCAAACCGATCGCCATCCAGTTCACAGGCATTGAAAATCCGTCCGAGCTGACCCTCAATCAGCTTAAACCCGTCAAAGGGGAAGCGAGGATCCCTGCCTTTGGGGATAAAGAGGTATTGATCGATGCATCGGCGCAGTCGCTGGGCTACAAGGTCGGTGACAAGCTTGTTATCGAGCTGGGCGATGGCAAACGGCGTGAGCTGACCCTGGCCGGGTATGTTCACGATGTGGCCGGGTTTCCCTATAACATGGCCCAGAGGATCGACGCTTATATAAACCCCAAGACATTGGAATGGCTGGGAGGCTCCCGGCAGTATAGTGTCCTGGCAATCAGCGTCGCGGAAAAGCAGACGGACGCGAACCATGTCAAGGAAGTAGCCCAGGCGGTGGAGGATAAGCTGAAACACTCCGGCCTGGATGTCTATTTTGTCAACGTCTACCAGCCCGGCCACCATTTCGCCTGGAATGTTTCGCAGGGCATTTTCTTTGTTCTGGGCGTTCTGGGCTACATGACCGTGCTCCTGAGCGCGTTCCTGATCATCAATATGATCACCTCGATCATGACCCAGCAGACGCGCCAGATCGGCATCATGAAATCCGTCGGCGGCGGCAATGGGCAGATCTTTGTGATGTATATCGTCCTGATTCTGGCCTTCGGCCTGATCGCCCTCCTGATCGCCATCCCGCTTTCCAGCGCCGCCGCAGGAAGCATCGGCGGAGGGATGGCAGCCTATTTGAATTTCAATCCCCTGCCGTTCAAGTCCTATCCATCGACGATCCTTCAGCAGGCCATTGTGGCACTGGTCGTGCCTCTCATGGCAGCCTTGTGGCCCATCTATAACAGTGTCCGCATCACCGTGCGGGAGGCGATCACCGACTACGGCATCGGTGGGAACGCAAAAGGCAGGGATGCCTCCGTCAGCAAGTGGGCGTTGTTCATCCCACGGCCCATGCGCCTGTCCCTGCGGAACGTCTTTCGTCGAAAGGCCCGTCTCAGCCTGACATTGTTCTCCCTGGTGCTGGGCGGCGGTATTTTTATCGGCGTCTATAACCTGTGGGCCTCCTTCGATAAAACGATCGAGGACATCCAGGGCTATATCCTGGCCGATATCAATGTCTCATTCGGGCGCTATTACCGTTTTGACGAGGTCGCGCCCATCGCCGAGGCTGTTCCCGGCGTATCCAGCGTCGAGGGGTGGACGGAGTATCCGGGCACGTTGATTACGGACAAGGAAGCAGCAGGCACACAAATCTACTTCGTCGCGCCTCCCTCCACCTCAACGCTCATCGATCCCGTCATCACAGCGGGACGATGGCTGGAGACCGGGGATGAGAACGCGGTCGTGGTCGGCAATCATTTGCTCAATATGTTCCCGAATCTGAAAATCGGCGATGTGCTCAGGATCAAGATCAATGACAAGGAGACCACCTGGCACATCATCGGCTTTTACTCCATCGCCGGGAATGTCAATCCGCCGCTTCTGTATGTGAACTATGAGTATCTCAGCCGCCTGGTTGGCGCCCCGGGACAGGTCTATTCGCTGCGCGTGCTCACCACCCAGCACGATGCTGTCACACAGAGGCGCATCAGCGATCAGCTCGTGGCGCTGTATGAAAAGAAAGGCGTCCATGTTGCCTCCACCCAGCTGGGTGTGGACTTTATCGCCAGCAACAAGTCGACGACCGATATCCTGGTCTATTTCATGCTGGTCATGGCGGTCATGATCGCCATCGTGGGTGGCCTTGGACTCGCAGGGACGATGAGCATCAACGTCCTGGAGCGGACGCGCGAGATCGGCGTCATGCGGGCCGTCGGCGCATCGAATGCAAACATTCAATCCATCGTGATCGTCGAGGGCCTGGTCGTCGGGTTGATCGCCTGGGCAATCAGTATTTTGCTCTCCATCCCCATTACCGCCATCCTGTGCGCAGGCGTTGGCATGGCAGTGTTGACCACGCCCATGCCTGCGGTCTACGGGATGACCGGGATCGTGATGTGGCTGCTCTTCTCCATGGTGCTCGCCACCATCGCAAGTGCATTGCCTGCCAGAAGAGCATCCCGCCTGACAGTCAGAGACACGCTGGCCTACGAATAATCAAAACAAGAAGGTTACCATGAAGCACCAATTCCGTTTCATCCTGATCGCACTGATCTTTCTGCCGTCCATCGCCTGTGGAGTTTTATCGATGACTCCTGTATCAGGATCTGGAAATATCGTGACTCAAACTGTGAATGTAAGTAACTTCAGCAGCGTCATCCTGGAGACCAGCGGCGACGTCTATATCGAGCAGGGACAGACCGAAAGCCTGACGGTCGAGGCGGATGACAACATCATGCCTGTGCTGGTGAATGGAGTCAAAGGCAATGAGCTGGTCCTTGGCGCCAAGCCGGGCCAGAACATCGATCCTTCGAAAAAGATCGTCTACCGGATCACGGTCAAGGACCTGACCGGAGTCTCGCTGATGGGCTCGGGCAACTTTTATGTCAGCCCGATCAAATCCGACTCGATGAAGATGACGCTTTCGGGGTCGGGCAACATCAATATGGAGGACCTGGCGACCGGCAAGCTCAACATGAACCTCAATGGCTCGGGAAACATTCTCTTCGCAAAGCTGGGCGCTACGAGCATCGATACCTCGGCGAACGGATCGGGGGATATCCAGCTCGCGGGCAGGGCTGACTCGCAGAGCCTGACCTTCAGCGGCTCCGGGAATTACCGGGCCGGAGATTTGGAAACGAAAAGCGCGGACATCAACATCCCGGGCTCGGCCGATGTGACCGTCTGGGTCACAGAACAGTTGAAGGTGCACATCAACGGGAGTGGGACGGTCAGCTATTACGGCAAGCCAAGCGTGGACCAAAGCGGGTCCGGCTCCGGCAAGATGGTGTCACTGGGCGATAAGTAAAGGGAGCGTCACACTCTTCACAATATCATCGACAGCCCATCGTTCCTCCCCTGTACACCCCAGGTGACTGTCAATTGTTCCGAATGGAATAAGAGAGACAAGTGGACCTTGTCTCTCTTCGTTTAACTGGACCGCAGGTACATCTTTCTCAACGTATTCCCCATGAATTTGATCGCAACCTTGCGCGGCAGCAGGTGACGCATGACAAAGCTGGCCACCCGGTTCGTGCGCCCGGGGATGACATAGGGTTGTTTGCCCAGGGCGTCCAGCGCCTCTCTCACAACCTGGACAGGCGCCAGCGTCATATCCCCGAGGCCGTTCGTTTTGCCTGGCTGGCTGGCCACGAGGTTGGGCGTTTTGATTGCCCCGGCCACGCAGACCAGCACATCGACGCCAAGGCCGCGCCATTCCTCCCACAGGCCTTCTGCCAGGATGATATTGAATGCCTTTGTGGCGGCGTAGGTCGTTATATAGGCCGAGCCTTGATACGCGCTCAGGGACGACATCAATAGAATGCCGCCGTGTCCCCGCTCCAGGAAGTGCTGCGAGAAAAGGTAGACCAGCTTGAACGGCGCATGAATGTTGGTGTGGAGCTGTTTCATGTGATCGTCCATCGACTGCTCCAGAAAGGGCCCCACGATCGAGGCGGCGGCGTTGTAGACGAGCAGGCCGACCTCCTGGTCCATGGTCTGGCGGACCACTTCTTCGGCCGCGTCTGGCTCCGAGAGGTCCAGCTCGATGCATTTCGTGCGGATGCCAAACGCAGCGGAGAGCTGCGCCGCCAGGGCCTGGAGAAGCTCCAGCCGCCGGGCGATCAGGATCAGGTGCAGGCCCTGCGCCGCCAGCTGGGCAGCAAACTCGGCGCCCAGTCCTTCCGAGGCGCCGGCCACGATCCCCCAGGGTCCATATTGTTCAGAAAAGTTCATTTGAGTCAATCATCCAGCAAATGGATGTTCCTTCCATACGCGCGCCGTGAGCAGCAGCGGCACCAGCAGCCAGGGCAGGTTCAGTCCCAGGACCAGAGGCAGGTTCGGCGTCGCATGTTGACCCGCCACTTCCTCTCCAAGAATGACCAGGACGCCCGTGAACATCATCCCCGAATAAAAGATGGCCGGGGTGCGGATCCAGTCCCTGCCTTTGATAAAGGCGTAGATCGCAACAGCATAGAAGGGACCGTAGAACAGCGAATCGATCCAGATGGTCATCTTCCACCAGGCCGGGCGCGCCATCAGCAGCGGGTCAAAGGAGCTGCCATACCAGTGGATCAATTTAACCATGGACTCGGGCGGCCAGAAAGGCTGCCGGTAGTGAACCGGGTCCGGGATGATAATCTGCTCGATGTCGACGATGTAGGTGATGAAGAACAGGTTGATCAGAAAAAATCCGACGAGGATCCAATCCATTTTGCGCTGCGAAAACGGGACCGTTTGGGTTTCCATGATGACCTCTAAAGGAAGGTAGGATGACAACTAATAAAGTCTGGAACCAGCGTTTGCTCGATTATATCCACAGGATCCTCTTCCTGGCATATCAGATGGCT
>JBLMZU010000625.1:0-3162 GCA_050258995.1 Bacteroidota bacterium | reverse complement strand
GGAAACTGCGGAAGATCGAAAACAAGTGAGGGAAATGCGCCGATTCATGGCTATCCACTGCACGCTTTGTTAAGTGGCTCTTCCCTGCCTGGTTCGATAGCGCAGGAAGACCACCCCATTGCCAAAGCGGCGATCCTCCAAAAGCTCGAGCTCCAATCGAACGTTGTCAGGGAGGCATGGTTTGCCGCCTCCCACGATGATCGGTATGAGGAACAGCTGGCATTCGTCGATCAACCCTGCTCGAAAGGCATGGGCAGCCAGCCCGGGGCCACCGATGATGATATCCTGTTCGACATTCTGTTTCAGCTGCCGAATGGCTTCCGGGTCGAAGCTACGCTCCAGTTTAGACTTACGGGTGGATGCAGTCTGCAGCGTCCTGGAATACACGATTTTGTCCGCGGCCTGCCAGATCCCGGCAAAGTCACGCGTGATCGGGGAGTCGGCAGCCAGGCTGGGGTCGGTCTCCCAAACCATCAGCGTCTCATACATCCGCCGTCCATAGAGATGCGTCCCAGCGGTCCGCTCGAGGTCGTTAATAAATCTGTGCAGCTCCTCGTCTGGGGCGGCCCAATCGAAATTACCATCCCTGTCCTCGATGTAGCCGTCGAGTGACGAGATTGCCGAGTAGATCAAGCGAGCCATACGAAACCTCCTTTTGTCGGTAGTACCTGTAATTGAAATCGCGTCAACAAACCGCGTAAATTGCTCAAGAGCTGCCCAGCGTTCTGCCTCTAATGTATTGTATCCTGCACGGCGGAGCTTTATTGGGTGCCATTCTAGCCATGCTTCTTGACCATCCGCAAAATGGTTGTCCAACTACGCGTCGTTACAGGAGAGTTTAATACTTTTTCAAGTACGGGTGTTGGATAACCCGTTTTGCCATTGACTTCACGGAGAATGCTCAATGCATCCCCTTCTCCAATTCGAAAAACGGTGCAATCGTTGCGCTCTGACTCAATGGGGGCAGTAAGCATGGTTCCCAGTGGAGGATCAAAGAAGGAAATAGCCTGTCCTGTGATGGTTGGATCGTGAAAGTGAGAAAATGGGTCTTCGTCAACCAAATCTACCAGATGTTGAAAACTGCACACAAAGACAGGTTCTTTCAATCCGCAGACATTTTGCAGAAAATTGCGGGCTCGAGCAGCTGTTTTCTGAGCGAGACGGCTGCGTGAGACGGAATAAACCAAAGTACCGTTGCTGAGAAAGGAAGTCGCAGTCGACGCGCCGGCCTGCAGGAATGCATCCTCAAGCTGCGCTCGTGTAGGACTCTTGGGCTGTCCCAGGTTAACGTTTCGAATAAAAGCAACAAACTTCATGGCTTCCTACTCAAACGCCCAGCCGTCCGGCTGGCTCCGCCTGATTTGCCAGGCAAATCACGTACGTAGCCTGGGTGCACATCGTGGACACCGTGCCCATAAAGTATCTCGCACGGTGGTGCTTTGGTGGGCACTTTTTTACTTTCGTGCTTCTCTGATTTTCTTTACCCATTCGGGTGCTGAGTCAATAAATTCACTTCGCTCATTCACCTTCGGAAACGGTTCAGCTGGGATTGCCGTTTGAAGAAAATCACACAGCGGTTTCCAGCCATCCCTTATATCAAACTGTAACAACCGCTCCCTGGGAACCAATTCTACAACGTGCTGGATATGTTTTTGATAAACTTCAATGACATACTCCTTTTCAGAATATCGTCCTCCAAACGTGTGTTCCAAAATCAGACGGCGGGTCAGGCTGTGGCTTTCTCTTTTATCTGGATCTGGATTCTGCACACTCAATTCCAAAGCCTCAAAGATCGTGTTTTGGGCACTCCCATACCAATCTTCCGGATCCCGCCAGGTGAGGATCACCCTGGCATCTGGATAATGCTGAACGATCTCATCGAAGAATGTCACACCTGGCCATTCAACTGTTGATTTGTAAGAGCTGAACATGTGATCCCAATCGACATGCTCTCCATCAAGGGCTTTGTTCCAGAGCTCCCGGTGCCCCTGATTTTTAGCAACTTCATGCATGTTGTAACAAGGACCAAAACCGAGCTTCTCAAGAGCGAATCCCAGGCTATGTGTTCCTGTTCTACCAAATCCTGCACCAATTACTTCCAACATTTCTTCCCTCTATAACGAAGCGCCCAACGGCCTGCGGCCCGCACCGCATGCTTTCCGCAGCGTATGCCTCTTCAGAGTACAGTTGGGGAGAAAACGGACTGAATTTGTTGGGAGGACCATTGAATTACGGTGTACTGCGCTCCCTCATTTTAGCACCACCGTATCTCAAGAAAGCAAATGTAAATATGGATGCGCCAAACGTTCGCCACACTGCTCGATTTATTGCAATGACCAATTTGAAGAGATTGTTGTCAGGAATAGTTAGCTGAGGGCTGATGAAGTCGAGCTTACTCAAGACAATGAAATCAAATCTGTATTGCACAAGAATTGTAACCATGCTAATGATAATACTGGTTATATAAGATGCCAACGTAAGACCTAAACTGATGAACGCCAGAATTAAGAAGTTGTAAGTGAATACTGACCAGGCTACTTTCAAACTCTTTCCGATTTTCGAGTCGTTTGCAATGATCTCTGTTATTGGGAAATAGGACATGGCCACAAACATGGACAAAAGAACTGTCAAGAAAAAGAAACTATGAGCCAGATCTGCAATTTGAAAGGGTTGTTTATAAGAGATGATAAAAGCTATTATCCAACATGGTGAAACGATGATGAAAAGAAGGAAAATTACCCCGGTAACCCTCCAGAATATGTCTGTCGAGGATCGGAAGGCTGTTTTGATGTTTACAGGCTTGCCGATGGCAATGCAGTAAGCAACAACTGATATACCTATGGCGCTCATAAATGAGAGATAAGCAAAAAATAAATTTAACACTAAATAGGAAAGTGCCGATGGTAAATCATCATATTTGGAGATCGGAACCAAAAGACGAACCAGGGGATCGATCAGGACCAGGGAGCTAAACACCCAGAGAAATTTGTTTTTCCAAAGATTTGCCCATCCTTGTTGTAGCAGCAATCTTATCTCGGCAGTCATTTTATCTTTCCATTGATCTTTTGCGGTGAACAGCACTGCGGTTTTTCAGCCAGCTCTGTACCAACATTATAAGTCACCGGCTATTTTTCAAAAAGAAAGGCAATCGCATTTTGAAAC
>JBLMZU010000624.1:0-4198 GCA_050258995.1 Bacteroidota bacterium | reverse complement strand
TCCGGTTAGTAAGCAAGATCCAGGCACAGACCGCGGCGCAGTTCAACAATGTGCAACAACCACCGGCTGAATCGGCCAGGGATCAAAGACGGGCGGACCTTTGTGGGCATCTCCTTTTATCTTATAATAAATACTGCCGGTAGGAGAGCTGGCCCGACAACCCACCCCATCAAGGAGACCATGAATGGCATATACGTTGGATACAAAAGTAGGTGAGATCCTGAAGGATACGCAGGCGGTCGAAATACTTGAGAAGCATGTGCCGGGCATCTCCAGGAACCCCATGATCGGGGATGGCCAAGGGTATGACCTTGAAATCCATCCTGGCCATGCCACAGGCCAAACAGGCCGGGCTCACCGAGGACATGGTCGTCAATGTTCTGGCAGAGATCAACGCTCTCAAGAGGTAGGATCGGCCAGGGAGCCAACCACCCAATCGAAAACTGGAAGCCCGGGGCTTCCAGTTTATATTTTGAAAGTTCAGCTCAAGCGGTCGCCAGGAGGAAATCTTATGAAGGCCATACTGCAAACCAGGTACGGATCTCCGGATGTCCTGCAATTCATCGAGATCAAGAAGCCGATCCCCAGGCAGGACCAGGTCCTGGTCAAGGTCCGTGCCGTGGGGTTGAACGCCGCGGACTGGCGCCTGCTCAAGGGCAGCCCCTTCTTCATCCGCCTGATGAGACTGGGGAAGGGAAAGATCCCTGGGTCTGACATGGCCGGGCGCGTGGAGTCGATCGGCCATGAGGTCAAGCAGTTCAAGCCGGGTGATGCCGTCTACGGGGATATCTTTTCGTTTGGTTCAGGAGCATTTGCCGAGTACATCTGTGTCCCCGAGAAGGCGGTCGCCCACAAACCCTCCAATCTTTCCTTCGAGCAGGCCGCGGCCGTCCCGATGGCAGCGGTCACCGCCCTGCAAGGCCTGCGCGACCTGGGCGCGATCCAGCCGGGACAGCAGGTTCTCATCCACGGCGCCTCCGGCGGGGTGGGGACATTCGCCGTGCAGATCGCAAAGACCTTGGGGGCGGAGGTGACTGCGGTGTGCAGCACGGGCAAGATGGACATGGTCCGCTCGCTCGGCGCCGATCATGTCATCGACTATACCCACGAAGACTTCACCAAAAATGGACAGCACTATGACCTGATCCTGGCAGCGAATGGCTATCGCTCGATCTGGAAGTACAGGCGTTCCCTTACGCCCAGGGGACGGTACGTCATGGCCGGCGGGACGATGAGCCAGATTTTCCAGGCTGTGCTGCTTGGGAAAATGCTGTCAAAAGAGGGTGGGAAAAAGCTGGCCGGCATGACAGCCAGGCCCAGCCAGAAGGACCTGCTCTTCCTCAAGGAGCTGATCGAAGCCGGCCAGGTGACCCCGGTGATCGACCGCTGTTATCCCTTCGAGCAGGTCCCTGAAGCCATGCGCTACCTGGGCGAAGGCCATGCAGTCGGGAAGGTGGTGATTACCACAGAGCACGCAACCGGCAGCCCGTCAGTTGAAAAAACTTACGCGGTCAAAGGACCTTCATCGTCCTGAGGATCCTCCTGACCAAAATCTTCAAAGGTCACTCCGTTTAGAGACATCCATTTCTTTATGTCAGGATCCTTCTTCATTAGTCCCAGGGAGTACTTCGCCTGCGCGCCTGCATAAAGATCAGCGAATATTTTCTCCTTCACCTGCGGGCTGGAAGCCCGTCCGGCGATACAGGCATCATCCTGCCTGATCCTACAGATCGCCCGGACAAACTCGTAAAATACCCAGCCCTTCTCCTGCCAGGGACCCCGTATCTCAATCGCCTCTGTTAATTGTGCCTCGGCCTGTGCAAAATCAGGTCCTGGTTTGTCCTTGAGAGCATAGCCCAACTGGGAATGATAACGGTGCTCTTTCCGGTCGACATCATTTTCAATGAGCGCTCTGAAAATAGGGATCGTCAATTCCATCTTGGCCCGGTCATCACGCCAGTTCTCGCTGCGGAAATCATGCGCCAGGATAAAGATCTGCTCCCTGCCGTGGCTGGATGCATTTTTCACCGCGCTATTAAGTTCATCCTGGGTGGGTGCAGGGATATCCTTGCTGGGGCTCAGCTGCTAATTCACCATGATCAGCGCGATATTATCATTTTCGATCAGTTGTTTGATCTTGCCGATTTTATCTGTGGCCTGCTTGGCTTCATTGGCAGCCTGTTTTGCTTCTGTACGGGCCTCCTTGACCTGGTTGACCAGCACGCTTAGATCCGCCTGCCGGAAGGCACCCGGCAGGAACAGGCGGGTCCAGAGGTAGCCGAACAGGAAGCCAGAGATGAGGAAAAATAGGATGGTGGACAGTACAAAGACCGGTGTGACATTCGGCTGGCCAAACCCGGCTGAGACGCTCTGTCCAACCTGCTGCAGGGCGGTCGGGATCTTGTTAAGTTGGGTCAGGCCGACACCCACCAGGATCTTTGTGAGCCAGTCGGAGATCTGCTCGAGGTTGGTATTGGCCTGGTAGTTGATGGATGGATCCCTACCTCCGGAACGAACTCCAGCCGCGCCCTCCGGGATTTCGACAGGCCTCTCCTGCTGCAGGGTCCTGGGGATGCCGAACAGAAAGCCGAGGAACCCACCGATCAGGAGCGAAGCACCCGCCACCATGACGCCAACCGCGGTGGCGGAGAAGAATGCCGAAAGACTTGGCGACTGCAAGGCGAAGAGGACGACGCCTGCCAACCCGGCCAGGATCAGCAGCCAGAGCGTCTTTAATGCCTTGTCGCTGTAGCCATTTTCATGGCTCTTTTCCTTGCTATTGGAAGATCGACTTTGTTGTTCCATGATCCATCTCCTCCGACTTTGTCCTTGTTGCCATCCTTTGCAGACCCGGAGACCCTGTGTTATATCCCAATAAATTATATCCCCAATGGCGTGATCTGCAGGCAGCTCGGTATGTGAGCGCCTCAGAATAGAGTCCGGTTTCGAGCGAACCTCCTTCCAAAACGATTTCCACTCCCTTTTCACTTCCCACTTTCCACTAATGGTACAATCCCCAAACAACAAACAAGACCAATTTATTCCAATAACCTGATAGAACGGGAGGACGGGGATGCTCGCAAATTCCAACAATCATTCCATCGTTGTCATGCATGGAGATCAGACGGGAGAGGAGCTGCTCCAGGAGGCGCTGCGCGTCCTGGTCCCGGAGGTGATCGGTCTCAAGCTGGATTTTCAGCACTTCGATTTGAGCCTGGGAAAGCGGAGGGCCACCGACAATCGAGTGGTGCGGGAGGCGGCCGACGCCATGCTCGAGACCGGGCTGGGAATGAAAGCTGCCACCATTACACCGACCGAGTCGAACGATGTAGGCAGCCCGAACGCCCTGCTGCGGGAGTTCATCAACGGGACGGTCATCCTGCGCACGGGACGGCGCCTGCCGCGTGTCCGGCCGGTGGGCGGCGTGCACGACCCGATCTCCATCGTCCGCATGGCCGTGGACGATGCCTATGGGGCCAAGGAATGGCGTGAGGCAACACCCAATGGCGATGAGATAGCCTACCGTACATCCAAGATCAGCCGTAAGATCTGCCGCTCTGTGGCAGAGTTTTCCTTCATGCAGGCCGAGCGCACCAACGCCCGGGTGTTTGGGGGACCAAAGTATACCGTCAGCCCCGTCTATGAAGGGATGTTCAAGGAGGAACTGGATGCAGCGGCGGCCCGTCACCCGAACGTCCAGTATGAGCCGCAGCTCATCGACGCAACACTGGCGCTCCTGCTCCGGAGTGACGGCGAGGCGATGGTTATCCCCACGCTCAACCGGGACGGTGACATCCTGTCCGACATGGTGCTGCAGATGTTCGGCAGCATCGCCGGGTCCGAGAGCCAGGTGATCGCCTTTAACGATGAATATCAGGTCAAGGTTGTTTTTACGGAAGCTCCCCATGGGACAGCGCCGGCGTTAGAAGGCAAGAATATTGCCAACCCGATGGCGATGATCCTGGCCGGGGCATCGATCCTTTCCTATCTCCAAACGCCGCAGGCCGAACAAGCCTCCCGTGCCATCTATGAATCCGTCTTCGAAGCGGTCCATGCCGGGCAGACCACCACCGACCTGGGCGGGCGGCTGTCCACCACCGAGTTCACCGACGAGGTGATCGGCCGCGTAGGCACCAAGCTGGAGGTCTGGAAGGGACTGCGAAGATAAACCTCTGCTTCATCCCGCCCTGTAAAACAG
>JBLMZU010000623.1:0-17359 GCA_050258995.1 Bacteroidota bacterium | reverse complement strand
CATCCCCGGGCAATAGTCTCCTCTGGCCAAGAAGCGGAGACGTGAGCGACGTGAGTGCCAGAAGGTTGGCCGATGAACCGGAATTGACCAGGATGGCCGAGCGCATCCTGAAGAAACGTGCGAACTCCTTCTCGAATTGATCGGCAAAGCGGCCAGTGGTCAGCCAGAAATCCAGGCTGGAATCCACCAGGGATTGGATGTCAGCTGCATCAAAGACACGACCCGAAACAGGGACGCTGGATTGGCCCGGCACAAATGCTTTTGCAGGGAACGCTTCTGCGGAGTATTCGGCAACCAGCTCCCGGATCCGTTCCCGCAGTTGCTCAGACTTGTCGCTCATCTTCAAAAAAATCCTTGTACCATTGGATGGTTTTCTTCAGACCGGTGTCCAGGGTGAACAATGGAGTCCACTGTAAAGCCTGGCGCGCTTTCCCGGCGCTGAGATACTGCCGGGGAATTTCGTTTGTTACCGCATTCTGGATCACAGGTTCCAGGCTAGATCCCATTAACTCCAGAATTTTATGCACGATCTCACCAACCGTCATTGGGATCTCATTGGAAAAATTGAAAGCCTGCCCGCACAGTTCCGATTGCCTGGCCAGCTGCTCTGCCAGCAGCATATAGGCGGCAGCGCCGTCTTCCACGTAAAAGTAATCGCGGACGTATTTGCCATCCGAGCGGATGACCGGGCGCTGGCTCCTCAGCACGGACCGGATCGTCCCTGGAATGATGCGGTTCCAGTTCAGATCTCCGCCCCCGTAGAAGTTGCCGCAGCGGGTGATCGCAACCGGCAGGCCGTAACTGGTCGCATAGGAAGCTGCGATCAGGTCGGCTGCCGACTTGCTCACGTCATACGGATGCCGTCCCTGTAACGGCGTCTGCTCATCGTAGGGAAGAATGTCCTGGTTGCCATAGGCCTTGTCTGAGGATGCAACGACGATCTGTCGGACTTTTGGACTCCGCCGGCAGGCTTCCAGAAGGTTCCAGGTCCCGGCCACGTTGGTCTCAAATGTAGAGACCGGGTTGCGGTTGGCGATTGTAACGATCGTCTGGGCCGCCAGGTGAATGACTGTTTCAGTCTCGTATTCGCCGAGGATCCGCTCCAGGATGTCGCGGTCCCGAATATCCCCGCGGACCACTTTGACTTTTTCCAGCAACCCCGTCCGCACCACTTCGCTTTGTGGCACCCAATCCCGTATCAGGCAGACGATATCCGCCCCGGCCTCGACCAGACGACGGACCAGCCAGCTTCCGACCAGCCCGGTCCCCCCGGTGACAAACGTTGGACGGTCCTGCCAGAAGCCGCGATTTATTTCCATATCTTCCACGGAGCGTCCCCTTCCTCCCACAGTTTATTGAGCAGCTGCACGTCACGTAGCGTGTCCATGCAGTACCAGAAATTGGAATGACAGTAGGCTTTCAACTGACCATCCGAGGCGAGACGCTGCAAAGGCTCACGCTCGAAAATACTTTGGTCGCCATCAATGTATCTGGCAATCTCCGGCTGGAGCACAAAAAAACCTCCATTGATCCAGCCTTCCCCGAGCTGCGGCTTCTCCACAAATTCAATGACTTCATCGTTATCATTGAACACCATCTGACCAAAGCGGGCCGGGGGATGGACCGCTGTCAGCGTTGCCAGGCCGCCATGGGATTGGTGAAATCGTAACAGATCGGGTATGTTGATATTGCCGACACCATCACCGTACGTAAGCATAAAAGGCTCATCCCCGATGAATTCGGCGATCTGCTTGATGCGGCCGCCTGTCTGAGTCTGCATGCCGGTATCCAGCAGGTGAACGGTCCAATCCTCGCCATTCTGATTGTGGGCGTATACGCCTCCGGTCTTCAATTGGATGGTAAGGCTTCGAGAGTGATAATGGTATTTGAGGAAGTATTCCTTGATCGCTTCCCCTTTATATCCGAGGGCCACGACGAACTCATTGAAGCCATGGGCGGCGTAGATCTTCATAATATGCCAGAGGATCGGCTTCCCGCCAATCTCCACCATGGGCTTGGGCTTGACGGTTGTCTCTTCGGAAAGGCGCGTGCCCAATCCGCCTGCCAGAATTGCGACTTTCATGTGATTCCTTTTACCTGGGATTGATCCCCAGCATGCTGAGGACAAAGCTTGTGAAAATGATCTGCCCGCCGGCCAGAATGGAAAGACAGGCGCCATAGACGAGACGCACGCTTTTTGCAAAGCCGATGCTCTGGAAGCCGGGCGAATTCGATAAGTCGACCGCCTGGATGATAATCAGGGTACCGATGGCAACCAGGAGAAAACCGATCGCCAGACCGCTCTCCAACCTGAAGTATTTCAAAAGGGAGAACAGGCGCGGCCGCCTGGGAAGCAGGCCAGTGTTATAGGTGAAGACACGTGTAATTGCAGAGAAGGAGAGCATGATCAGCCCGAGCATAAAGACGGTCCCGGCGATGATGAAGCTGTGAAAATCAAAGAACCGGATGGGCAGGGTGATGGGACCGAAGAACAGGGCGGTGCTGGCAATGCCCCCCAGAATCGTCAGGAACAGACCAGGGTAGAAGAACAACCAGCGTGGGCTATAGATCAGCAGGAACCGCAGGTGCCTCCAGCCATCCCGGAAGCTGCGCAGATGAGGGGGGCGCCCCCTTCCATCTGGCGACAGCGTGGTGGGCACTTCACAAACGCGCATGTCGAGAATAGAGGCTTTGATCACGATTTCGCTGGCCAGCTCCATCCCGGTCGTCTGCAGGTTCATTTTTTGGACCGCTTCTTTCGTAAAGCCTCGAAGTCCGCAATGGAAATCCTTTGCCGGTGTTTTAAAGAACAACTGGCCGATGAAGGAAAGAATGGGATTGCCGATATAGTGGTGGTGCCAGGGCATGGCGCCTTTTTGGATCCCCCCCTTGAAGCGGTTGCCCATCACAAGGTCATAGCCTTCGCGGAGCTTTTCCAGGAACGGCATCAAATGCAGCAGATCATAGCTCTCATCGGCATCGCCCATGATGATGAATCTCCCCCGGGCAGCTTGAAACCCTCCCTTGAGAGCGCTGCCATACCCTTTCTGCTCCACAGGCACGACCACGGCTCCGGCTGACCTGGCGATCCGCGCAGACTGGTCGGTACTGCCGTTATCGGCGACAATTACTTCACCATTTACATTGTAATTCTCGAGAAAAGAGCGGGCCTGTGCCACGCATGTCCCCACCGTATGCTCCTCGTTCAAGCAGGGGAGAACGATGCTCAGCTCCAATGGCTCCTGCAGTCCCTTATCGGGTTCGGTCATCTCAGCTCCGTTTGTATCTCTAAAGGTTTTCTGGGATTATATCCTTTGGGAGGCAGGGCATGGTTTGGAATTTTGAAAGGTGCAACGGATTCATAACAATTTACATCTAACTGACCATGGCTTTCGTTCCTTGGCCAGTCACTCGAAAAGGAAATATCCAAAATATGACATCTGTCATGTAACTATTTTCACAATGAATTGTCTAGTGTGCACCTTCATCCAAGGCTCGAAATTGGAGAGGTGCAAAACTGTGAAGGGAAAGAGGAATCCGGGAATAATCACGCTCCGGAAACATAAAAACTCAATACCGTAGCCACCGATGCAAATAACAAAGCTGCTGCCTGCATGGCTTCTAACAATGGCGTCCCTCGTTTTCCTATACAGTCGGGCACCGGTTTATTTTTCACCAGGGGAGTTCATTCGTCCATTCATTTTACTTGGGCTGGTCTTGCTGCTTTTATACCTGTTGACCGGCTGGATCCTGCGCGATCATAATTGGACTGGTCTGCTGCTGGTCGTCCTCGTCCTGGGCTTTTTCTCCAGCATGGACTTTGCTTATATTTATTCCCTTACGGTTTTATCCATATTTATCCTGGTCTGGGCCGCTTACAGGTTTCATTTTGTGGCAAGGCCGGGAATGAAACACGTATATTTTGTGGTGCAGGTGGTCGGTCTTGTGGCGATCACCTTGGCACTGTTCAGTATTTACCCTGCGTTGAATACCATCCCAGACTCCTATTATGGAAACACATGGAATGTGGTTCATTCCAAAAGATACCTTGGCCTGGATCCTGTCAGCAATGCAAGGCCGGATATCTATTATATTGTCCTGGATGAATATGGCCGGTCGGACATTCTGAGCCAAATCTATGGTTTTGACAATTCGGATTTTGTTAATCACCTGGAGCAAAAGGGCTTTATTGTGCCCCAAAATAGCCGATCGAATTATGCCAGAACGGTTCTATCGGTCGCTTCGACCCTAAACATGGATTACATCGACGACTTTGCTCCTCAGTTGGAGAAATCGAGCCTGTGGTGGCTGATGTCGCCGTGGCTGGACCATAGTCTTGTGCGTACTTCCCTGCAAAGGATCGGCTATCGCTCTGTATCGATCAGCACGGAATGGAGCATTACCGACAACCCGACGACAGATATCTACTATAAGTCCCACCCGGTCATGCTTTCGGATTTCGAGCGGTATGTTTTGAGCGAAACACCCTTATATCTCAGCCTGCCGGCCCTCCAGGATTGGGCCTCGGTGCCGACTTATGAGGCCCACCGGCGTGTGGAACTGAACAATTTTGACGCCTTGATCAAAAGCTCATCGCTCCCCGGGCCTAAATTCGTGTTTGCTCACCTCCTACTGCCTCATCCCCCATTTGTTTTCTCGGATACAGGGAGTCCCATTGACCCTGAGTATCCCTTTACCCTGAAGGATGCAGACGCACCAGGCATGTTTGACTCGTCCGAGCAGTACCAGGCCCAATATGTGGACCAGGTACAATTCCTGAACAGCCAGCTCGAGCGGGTGGTCGATACGATCCTGGAGAATTCGGACCGACCGCCGATCATCATTTTACAGGCGGATCATGGTCCCAGGCTGCTGACCGATTTTTCATCCCCCCAAAATACATGCCTGGCGGAAAGTTTCTCGACTTTTTCTGCCTATTATTTGCCTGGGATGGAAGCCGGCACCATCCCCGACGATATCACTTCCGTTAACATTTTCCGGATCGTGTTCGATCGGTATTTTAATGCCGATGTCCCTCTCCTGAAAAACAAGGAGTATTATCCGAGATATGGGCTTGGATTCTACAATTTCGAAGACATTACGAACGGCGTTGGTACCTACGCAAACTGCGGTGTCGATTCTCTAGCAAAGAATACAGGCATACAATCAAAAAGAACCGGTTCTATTTCGTATACTTTCTCTGCCATTCAAACAATTTATTCAGTGCCTCGATCGGCGAGAGGGCATTGACGTCCAGGCCCTTTAATTCGTCCAGCAGCGGGCTCGATTCGGGGAAGAGCATGATCTGCTGGGCGGCGTGCGGATCGATCTTCACCGCCCGGCCAGTGGTCTTTTCGAGCTCGGCCATGATCTCATTGGCGCGCTGGACGACCGGGGAGGGCAGACCGGCCAGCTGGGCAACATGAATGCCGTAGGAGCGGTCCGCGCCGCCTGGGACGATCTTGTGTAGGAACACTACCTTCCCATCCGCTTCACTGACAGCGACGTTGTAGTTGCGGACACCGGGCAGCAGCTCGGCAAGCTGGGTCAGCTCATGGTAGTGAGTGGCAAATAGGGTCTTCGCCCGCAGGTGAGGGTGATTGTGAATGTACTCGATTACCGCCCAAGCGATCGAAACGCCGTCGTATGTGGATGTGCCGCGCCCGATCTCATCCAGGATCAATAACGAGCGCGGGGTGGCATGGTGCAGGATGTTGGCGGTCTCGATCATCTCCACCATGAACGTGGACTGCCCTGCATGGATCTCGTCCTGGGCACCGATGCGGGTGAAGATGCGGTCGACAAGGCCGATGCGGGCAGAGCCGGCCGGGACAAAGGCTCCCATCTGGGCCATCAACGTAATGAGCGCAGTCTGACGCAGATAAGTTGAGTTATGACTGATGAAGCCATTTGCAATAAATGAGTGACATTCTGGTACGCTCAAATCGAAAACCTGTTTCTGTCCACTTCTTTCAATGTTCACAATCGTATCGTAGAAATAACGGTTTTCCAGAAGTTGATCCAATTTGGCTGTGCTAATATGATTCTGCCTACAATAATTGGCCAATTCTTCCAGCTTGGAATACGATAGACGTCTATGGAGAGGCAGATAGGTATAAAAAATACTGTTTACGGATTTATTTTTCTTAAGCGCCACCGGTTTGTCAGCTGTTGACACGATTTGATACTGGATCTCCTTAAGGGTTGTCTCCAAATGTGGAATGCCGCCAATATTTGGCATCCTCAGTGAGGATACGAGCGTTTCCCGGTTCTTTTTACGAGGCAAAGTGAAACCAATTATTGAATAGAACCGCAAGGCATTCTCACCGTAAATATTCACAAGGAAATTCATATTTCGCTTGGTTGGTTTAGGACGAAGCGATGAGACAATTCCAAAATTAAGCAGAATAGCCTGCACTTGTTGTGCAAGAACAAGAGAAGATGTGGAAAGGCTGACATTGCCATATTTTTTTTCTGCTGTGCCGTCAGTATCAAATAAGCCGCTTAAGAACGCGGCAACAATTTCACCCGGTGCTGCAAGAATACAATCAGGAACACTTTTTTTGAGTGCGTTTGTGTAGCCCAATCCTAATTTCTCAAAGAACAGTCGGATTTCCTTACTTGTTATTGATAGGTCCTTTTTGTTTGACTTGACCTGCACCTTGTAGTCAAATTTCTCTGCGATGATCTGAATAAAGCGATTGGCTATATATTCATCCGCAGTCGACAAGGTTACACAATGTGTGTATGTTAATGTACCATCCCCGACCAACAGGCCGATCACGTATGCCAAGTCAGCATCTAGTTTCGTAGGGATCCTGTAGTTCTTTAAGGTTGTACGATGCTTAGGGCGGGTAAAATGAATGCTTGTTTCATTCCCCCAGAGATTAGTGCCTGGGAATAAAATTGCTATATCGCCGATTTGAAGCTGTCCCAATGGCTTCCAGCACTCTTGTTCAGCAGCAGTTCTAACCCAAATGGGGTGCTCTAAAGTTCCCTCAATTTCATACCCCAGTTGTGTGCGAATCCGAATCGTGGGTTGAGTTCCTCCTGAATAAAAATGTGTAGTCTTTCTGGAGCCGGATTTACTCATTACCGTTATTTCTAGGGGCGAAAATTCACCAACGATAGTATTAATAGGAGCTAGTTTTTCAATCGGTTGCAATCCGTGTTCGGTCAATATGAGAGTACCGGTTGTTACACATTTGCCCGACATATTAGGTCCGGTGATGACACGGACAATTTCCCCGTTTTCGAATACGATGTCGTTGGGGATATAGCGCTCACCGTGCAGGCTTTGCTCCACAACCGGGTGGCGTCCCTCGTGTATCTCGAGCTCACTCCCTGCGTGGACCTGGGGCCGGATATAGCCTCCGAGGGCCGCCGTCTCCGCCAGGGAGGAGAGAACATCCAGCTGGGCAAGGGCGCGTGCCACTTTGAGCAGCTTATAAGCAGACTTGCTCAGGGTCGCGCAGATCTCCCGGAACAGACGCAGCTCGATCTCTCGGATGCGGTCCTCGGCATTCAGGACCAGGGTCTCATACTCCTTCATCTCGGGTGTGATGAAGCGCTCGGCATTGACCAGGGTCTGCTTGCGGATGTAGTTCTCGGGCGCCCTCTCCGCCGCCCCGCGTGAGATCTCAATGTAATAGCCAAAGACTTTATTGTAGCCAACTTTAAGAGTCTTGATCCCGGTCCGCTCGCGCTCCACCGTCTCCAGGTTCGCGATCCAGTCCCGGGCATGCTTCGAGGCTGCGATGATCGAATCCAACTCCTCCGAATATTCAGCCCGGATCACACCGGTGTTCTGCAGCGTGGAGGGGGAGTCGTCGTCGATGGCTTTCTCCAGCAGCGACAGCTCGTCGTGCATGGTTTCGATCCTTGGAAGAAGTAGATCGCCTTCCTTCCTCTCCCCGATAATCACCACGATGCCTGGTATTCGAGCGAGAGTGTCCCGCATCGCAAGCAGGTCGCGCGGCTGGGCCAGTCCTGCCAGGACCCGGTTGACCAGTCTCTCCAGGTCGGCCAGCGGCTTTAAGGCGGCGCGCAGCTCGGCCCGCTTCATGCCGTCCTCGAAAAAGTACTGGACCCCGTTCTGCCGACGCTCGATCCGTTCCACGCTCAGCAGGGGCTGGCTGACCCATTGGTGCATCAGACGCCTGCCCATGGGCGTGACCGTCTGGTCGAGCGTGCCGAGCAGGGAGCCTTTGCGCTCGCCGTGCAGGGTCTCGTCCAGCTCAAGATTACGACGCGTGGAGGCGTCCAGGGTCATGAACTCGTTGATGCTGTACGAGCGCAGGCTGGTGAGCAGCGTCAGCGAGTCCGGCTGGGTCTCCCTCAGATACTGCAGGATCGCCCCGGCCGCGCGGACCGAGAGGGTGTGGGGCTTGAGACCAAATCCATCCAGCGTGGATGTCTTGAAATGGGTGAGCAGTGTCTCGGTACATTTCCCCGGCTCGAAGCGCCAGGCAGGATATGCCGTCTGGTGACCCTGCATGCCATCATTCAAGGGCTGGTTGTCGGGGAGCAGGATCTCGGCGGGGTGCAGACGGGTCAGCTCCGCACGAAGCGCCTCGAGCGGAAGCTCGGTCACGGCAAACTCGCCGGTCGTGATATCGGCGTAGGAAACGGCGGCCAGCTTCTCGTCCCGGACGATCGAGGCGAGGTAATTGTTCGAGTCACCGGGCAGCAATCCCGGCTCGGTCACCGTCCCGGGCGTGACCACGCGTACGACCTTGCGCGGGAACAAGCCTTTGACCGGCGTTTCACCGACCTGTTCACAGATGGCGACGTGATATCCCTTTTCGATCAGGCGCGCCAGATAGTTCTCGACCGCATGATACGGAATGCCTGCCAGCGGGGCACGCACTCCTTTGCCGATCGGACGGGAAGTCAGCACGATATCCAGCTCACGGGCTGTGATCTCGGCGTCTTCATCAAATGTCTCGTAGAAATCTCCCAGACGGAAGAACAAAATCGTGTTTGGATATTCCTTCTTGATATCCAGATACTGTTGTCGACTTGGAGTGATATCGTCAGTGGTCATGAATTGATTCTATGGGGAAGAAGAGAAATGAGCAAGTACCTAACCGAAGATTAACGAAATACAAATTGGATCGACTGTGATTGAGGGAGGGTATGAAATTAGCCCCTTTGGTGCAGCGAAACCCGGTTGCATCAGCTCGCGATTTAAGGCATAATGATGTTGGACACTCAATAACTGCTTCCAACTCCCCTTTCATCACCAGATCATTGAACAAGGCCATTCCATACCGTTTGCCGTAACTGGGCAAACGTGAGGTCGTTCTTACGCTTAAAGGGCGTATTGTGCAGGTTTTCCACGACTTGAAAGGAGATTTAAATGTATATCGATCCGAATACAGGTGGTATTCTATTCCAGGCGCTGGCCGGCGTGCTGGCTGTCTTTTCCGGCATCCTGCTGCTGTTCTCCCGTAACATTCGTCAGTTTTTCTCCCGCATGCGCCGCAACGCGCGCAAAGATGAAGATGATATCGAATAGACCCGCAGCCCATGAAGACACTCATCCTGGGGTTTGATTCGTTTGACCCAAAAGTGTTTGAAGTGCTGGCGGGTCAGAACCAATTACCGAACTTTGAAAAATTTTTAGTACAGGGCGGCTATTCACAACTGGAGGTTTGTTCTCCTCCTCAGACCGAAGTTTCCTGGACGAGCATAGCCACCGGTGCAGACCCGGGCGGTCATGGTATTTTCGACTTCGTCCATCGCGACCCTGAGACGTATGCCCCTTATGTTTCCATTTTGCCGATGCGCAAAGGAGCGCTTGGGGAGCAGTTCGTGCCGCCCTATACGGCAAAAACTTTCTTTGAAGAGGCAGCCGGCATGGGTTACCCGGCGACCGCATTATGGTGGCCGGCTATGTTCCCGGCACGGCCTGAGCTGCCAGTCAATACCTTGCCTGGGCTGGGTACGCCGGATATCCGCGGACAGCTTGGTGTGGGCACTCTTTTCTCCAGTGAAGTGGAAGACAAGCTAAAGACCACGGTAGTGAAGCTGACTTCCACAGGAAAAAACAGCTATAAGGCAGAGCTGCCGGGTCCGCAAACAAAGGGTAAGGACGGGCCGAAAACAATCAAGCTGCCGGTTGCGATGGATGTGATCGACTCGCAAAGGATTAAGGTTGCGCTCGGTGACCAGCATCTGGAGCTGCAGCTTGGGCAATGGAGCGAGATCGTCGAGCTGCGTTTCAAGGCGGGGATGCTTTTCAATATCCATGCCATTACCCGGCTGATCGCCTTGAGCCTGGATCAGGCTGTGCGCGTTTATACACTGCCTTTGCAGATCCATCCCCTGCATTCCAACTGGCATTATGCGGCGTCCGGTTCGTTCTCCAAAAAGCTTTGGAAGGACGTCGGGCCCTATCTGACCCTAGGCTGGCCGCAGGATACCACCGGGCTGGAGGAAGGGATCCTCAGTGACGGGCAGTTCCTGGACCTGTGCCAGACGATCTTCGAGCGGCGCATCCAGATCCTGTATTACCTGATGAACGATTTCAAGGAAGGGGTGCTGGCCAGCATCTTCGACGATCTCGATCGCGTACAGCATATGTTCTTCCATAACCGCATGGATGTCGTCCATGACTGGTACCGGCGGCTCGACCGGTTTGTGGGCGATGTGACACAGAAAGTTGAGCAGTGGAATGGCAAATATCGCTACCTGATCCTGTCCGATCACGGCTTCAGCAATTTTCGGAAAAAGGTCCATTTGAACCGCTGGCTGGTCGATCAAAATTATTTATGCATGAGGAACGGCGGCGACGATCTGGGCGGCGTGGATTGGAAGAAGACCAGGGCCTACGCGGTGGGGCTGAACAGCCTCTATGTGAATGTTGCAGGTCGTGAAGGGCAGGGCAGTGTTCCGCCAGAGGAGATCGAGAACCTGCTGGGTGAGATACAGACCGGGCTGTCCGGCTGGAAGGACTCAGATGGGACATCCATCATCCAGAAGGTGCGCCTCAAGCACGAGACCTTCAACGGTCCCTTCACCCGCTTCGGCCCGGACCTGGTGGTGGGGTACGCGCCCGGGCATCGTGCCTCTGCCGAAACGGGGCTTGGCAAAATTCCCCAGTTGATGATCGAGCCCAACACCGATCACTGGGGCGCCGATCATTGCATGGATTCGGAAGCGGTCCCCGGGGTGATCTTCGCCAACCGGGATCTGCGGGAATTTGGTGCGATCTCGTTCCGCGACATTCCGTTCCTGGCGATCGGCAAACACCTGGACCAATCCCACATCAAGCCTCCCTCCCAGGCTGCTGGCGAGGCACAAAAGGATGTGGAGGAGCGTCTGAAAGGACTGGGCTATCTTTAATGAACAAGCTGTTCACCGGGTTTGGAAAAAAGACGCCAGCCAGGTACGAGCCGGTGATCGTCGTTTCGGGACTGCCGCGCTCGGGAACGTCGATGATGATGAAGATCCTGGCGGAGGGCGGCGTACCGATCGTCACCGACGAGCTGCGCCAGGCCGACCCGGATAATCCCAACGGCTACTATGAGCTGGAGACGGTGAAGCAAATGCCGGCCGGGAACGTCGACTGGCTGGCGGCTGCCGGGGGAAAGGCCGTAAAGGTCATCTCGGCATTGCTGGAATATCTTCCTTCACAGTATTCCTTTAAGATCATTTTCATGGAGCGTGAGATACAGGAGATCCTGGCTTCGCAGCGCAAGATGCTCGAGCGCAGGAACGAAGCCCCAGGCGTGGATGATCCTCAGATCGAGGAGCAGTTTCGCAAACACCTGGCCCTGATCAAGCCGTGGCTGGCGCGCCAACCTAACATGGAAATGCTCAGTATTAGTTATAATTCACTCATCTCAAATCCTGAACCCTACTGCCGGCGGGTGCTCGAATTCGTGCGCGTACCACTTCAGCTCGAGCGTATGTTGAGCGTCCCGAATGGAGAGTTGTACCGGAATCGGGCTGCCAGCCGCTAGTGCATTCAGATCTTTGAAACACAAACGAAACCATCAATGGAGGCTTTTCAATGTACAAACTGGTATTGGTCCGTCACGGACAGAGCACGTGGAATCTTGAGAACCGGTTCACAGGCTGGACCGATGTCGGCCTGACCGACCTGGGCGTCACCGAGGCGCACGAGGCCGGAAAGCTGCTGCGGGAGGGCGGCTATGTCTTCGATGTGGCGTATACGTCGGTCCTGCGCCGCGCCATCCAGACCCTGTGGATTGTCCTGCAGGAGATGAACCTGGAGTGGATCCCGGTGGTTAATGCCTGGCAGCTCAACGAGCGTCACTACGGCGCCCTGCAGGGACTAAACAAGGCGGAGACTGCCCAGAAATTTGGGGAGGCACAGGTCAAGATCTGGCGCCGCAGCTACGACACGCCGCCCCCGGTTCTTGAGCTGGACGATGAGCGTCACCCGCGCTTCGACCCCCGCTACGCGTCCCTCACACCGGAAGAGCTCCCCGCCACAGAGTCGCTCAAGATTACACTCGAGCGCGTGCTGCCGTACTGGGAGTCGACCCTGGCACCGGAGATCAAATCGGGCCGGCGGGTGCTCATCGCGGCCCACGGCAACAGCATTCGGGCGCTGGTGAAGTACCTGGATAATATTTCGGAAGCGGATATCACCGAGCTGAACATCCCGACCGGTCTGCCGCTCGTGTATGAACTGGATGAGAATTTGAAGCCCATCAAGAGCTACTATCTGGGCGACCCTGAAGAAGCGGCCAGGAAAGCAGCCGCGGTCGCGAACCAGGCCAAGGTCAAATAAAAAGAACAACTCCATCGTTTCACGTGACCCGCCGCGTCCGCATGGACGCGGCTTTTTTATAAGACCACGGCGGTGGTCTAGATGTTTCGTAACACCTGCAAAAAGACATCGTTCCATATCGGTAGCACAAGGTGCCAATAGAATCGGATGGATATTTCAATTTATACCAGTAAGGAGATGATTATGAAGATAAAAACCCTCGAAGATCTTTTGACAGATGAATTAAAGGATCTGTACAGCGCAGAGACTCAGATCACGAAGGCTCTGCCGAAAATGGCCAAGACCACCCAATCGCGGGAGCTACGTTCGGCGTTTGAGGAACACCTCAGGCAGACCGAGAACCAGGTCAGGCGGCTGGAGAAGGCCTGTACGGAGCTCGGAGTCACACCCAAGGGCAAGAAATGCGTCGGTATGGAAGGTTTGCTCGAAGAGGGCAAGGAGATCATGACCAACGGCGCGGACGCGAACGCCCTGGAGGCCGGCCTGATCGGCGCCGCCCAGAAAGTGGAGCATTATGAGATTGCTGCCTATGGGACCGCAGCTGCCCATGCCCGCCAGCTTGGTTTCAATTCGGTTGCCCAACTCCTGGACCAGACCCTGGAAGAGGAGAAAATGACCGATGAGAAGCTGACCAAGATCGCAGAGACCCGGATCAACGTCCAGGCGGCGATGGAATAGCAGTTTACGTCTACTGTGTATCCCCGCAGATTCGTGGCTGGATGTGAATGAATCTGCGGGGATTTTATTTTGGGAGAAATATATATGCCACAAAAAACGCAGAAACAACAGGAGCAGCGCCCGCCTCAGCACCAGGAGCAGCCGCCGGGCATGGAATATAAGATGCAGCCGCAACCTGCTTCGGAGGATGCCTCATATCGCGGCAGCGGAAAACTCTCCGGAAAGGCGGCCCTGATCACCGGCGGAGATAGTGGGATCGGGCGTGCAGTGGCGATCGCCTTCGCCAAGGAGGGGGCCGACGTCGCGATCGTCTATCTCAATGAACACAAGGATGCCGGGGAGACAAAATCCCAGGTCGAAGAAGAGGGCCGCGCCTGCCTGTTAATCTCTGGAGATATCGGTGATGAGGCGTTTTGCCAGGATGCCGTCCACCGGACGGTGGATACGTGGAAGCGACTGGATGTGCTGGTCAACAATGCAGCCGTCCAGTATCCGCAGGAAAGCATCACGGATATTACTGCAGAGCAGCTTCAGAAAACCTTCCAGACCAACATCTTTGCCATGTTCTATATGGTCAAAGCCGCCCTGCCTCATTTGCATAAGGGGAGCGCGATCGTGAACACTACTTCGGTCACGGCCTATCGCGGCAGTCCGAAGCTGCTCGATTATTCGTCCACCAAGGGAGCGATTGTCGCCTTTACACGCTCGCTGGCACAGGCCCTGGTCGAGAAGGAGATCCGGGTCAACGCGGTCGCACCCGGACCGATCTGGACGCCGCTGATCGCTGCAACATTCCCAGCCGATAAGGTTTCCAAATTCGGCTCGGACGTGCCGATGGGCCGCGCCGGACAACCAGAAGAGGTCGCCCCGTCCTACGTTTTCCTGGCGAGCGACGATTCATCCTACATCACCGGCCAGGTGTTGCATCCCAATGGAGGCGAGATCGTAAACGGCTAGGTCAAGGGGTGCTGTTTACGCCGTTATTGCTGTTGTTATTGTTCCCGTTGTTGCCGGTATTGTTGGTTGCTTTTGGCACTTTGGTTTTCTGCTGTCCGGGAGGCGGCGGTTTGGCGGTTTTGACCCTGCCCGGAGGCGTATTCTGAGCCGGGACGGGCGTCGATCCACCGACGCTGCTCCCGCCTCCTCCCGGTGTCCGGGTGGGAGCGATCAAAATAAAGGTCGGTGTGCCCGTTCCAATGTTTTGGATCCCCACAGCCTGAAGGGGCATATCTGCCATGCGATAGGCCTGCTCATAGGCGACCAGCACGCCAGCTTCGCCAACGAGCGGCTCGACAACCCCATCCTCGTCCAGGTCGATCCCGTTCACCATTTTATCGGCCAGTGAGACTGCCTGGTTTACCTGGTCCGCCAGGTCGGCAGGAGCGGTGGCGGCCAGGATGGGGGTCACCACATTCTGAAGCTGCTCTGTCCACTGCGCCAGATTCTGAACGCTGTTTTCAAGTCCCTGCGCATAGTTTTTGGTCTGCTCGGAAACGCCTGCTGCCCGGGTCGCGGCATCCGCCTCCGTATAGGTTGCCTGGAGGTATCCCAGGTTTCGCCCGTTCAGGAGGAGACCGTATCCATCGCTGGGATCATCGGCCTGGCCGTCGTTGTTCCAATCCCTGTAGCTCGGACTCTGGCTGCCCACGATCGTGTTCAGTATCGCCTCCGCGTTAAGACGGACCCGGTCTGTATTGCCATTTGCAGACGCCTTTTGCATCTCCTTTGCGAGCTCATCGATCGTCTTCATATCCTGGCTGAGTCCCTGGATCAGGGCGATCTGATCCGGTGTGTCGGTTGCAGATGCAAGCAGGCTTCGCAGGTGGGGGATTTCCTCATCCGGATGGTGGAAGGAATAAGCGACAACGCCGGAGGAATTGGGGCTGGGATCCGGATCCGGCTCCACGGTGACTTCAACACCGCTGTAGGTCGATATCAGGTTCACTGTCCCCGGGTCGGTGAACTTTAATTCGCCCCGGCCGTTGCCATCCAGGGAAAGGATGCCCAGGCTAAGGCGCTGATTGTCTCCCACCAGCCAGACTTCATACTGGCTGTCAGGCGGCGGGGCAAGCAGGGCACTTGCGACGAGAACTGCCTGGTCGGCCACCGCTGCACTGTCCTGGAATTGCAGCACGCCGGTGCGGCCGAGGAGGATGGTTGGCAGGGGCGTACCGGTCCAGGCGGTCGTGTTGGATGGGATGGGAACGGTATCCGTACTGAATACAGGCAGCGTGAGAGTGCTCGTGGAGGCGGCTGCCCCAGAAAAAAGATTATTGCGGAAGGCAAGCCCGGCAGCCAGGGCAACGACGATGAGGCCGCCCAGCACCGGAAGGATCCACCTTGGGCGGCTGCGTTCCAGCGGTTTTTGGGACACCTTGCGGGTCGGCTTGCGGCTGAGCATGTCGATCGTGGAGAGATCTGATGGATTCTCGATCGCCTCCCGGAAGGCCTCGCCAAACTCGGCAGGCGTCTGGAAGCGGTCTTCCACATCCTTGGCGAGGGCACGATCCAGAACATATTGCAGCGCTGCAGGAAGCTCCGGAACGGCCGGGGGCGGCTCGTGGATCTGTTTCATCAGCACGCCCATGGTCGTCTCGCCCTCGAAAGGCAGGTGCCCGGCCAGGATCTCATACAGGACAATGCCCAGGGAATAGACGTCCGTCCGGCCATCGGTCAGGTCGCCGCGCGCCTGCTCGGGGCTCATATAGGCCGGTGTCCCGGCAATGGCGCCCGAGCCGGTCGTGTGCTGGGTGGAATCGATAAAGCGGACCAGGCCGAAATCGGTGAGAACCGCCTCGAAGTCATCCGGGAGAGGCTTGCCCAGGAGGATGTTACTGGAGCGTGAAGTCAGCAGGATATTGCCCGGTTTGATATCCCGGTGGACGACGCCGCTGTCATGCGCGTACTGCAAGGCGCTGGTCATGGCATCCATCAGGCGGACGACGTGATGGATGTCCAGTTTTTTGTCTTCTTCGACCAGGGAGTTGAGATACTTGAGAAGCGACGGCCCCTTGATGTATTCCATCACCAGGTAGGGATGGCTGTCCACCAGGTCAAAGTCAAAGACCTGGACAATGTTGGGGTGGCGCAGTTTACCGACGACCATCGCCTCGCGCTGGAAACGCTCGAGCGCGTGTGGGTGCTCCTCGTAATTGTTACGCAGCACCTTGACTGCAACCTGACGCTGCAGCGTGGTGTGCGTCCCAATATAGACCTCCGCCATTCCCCCCCGAGCCAGGAGCGCATCGATGTGGACTTTTCCCAGGTTCTGGCCAACCCAACTGTTCATATATAAATTATAACCAAATTACGTTGTTTGACTGAAACCATTCGTTGAACGGTTTCGAAGATTTCTTGCAATCTGCCAGGAATCATGCAGGCAGGACTGCCGTATAATTTATCCATCTTTGGATAAACAAGGCGGTCAATCATGACAACACCTCACAATCTAAAAGTGTTCCTCTGCCATGCATCGGAGGATAAACCTTCTGTCCGCCAGCTTTACCGGCAGCTTTTGGCTGTGGATTGGATCGATCCCTGGCTGGACGAAGAGAAGCTGCTGCCCGGCCAGGACTGGAATCTGGAGATCGAAAAGGCTGTGGAGACCGCGGATGCCGTCATTGTCTGTGTTTCCAGTGTTTCCGTTGCCAAGGAGGGATATGTCCAAAAAGAGCTTCGCCGCGTTTTGAGCATTGCCCTCGAGAAGCCGGAGGGAGCCATCTTTGTGATCCCTCTGCGCCTGGACGATTGTGACCTTCCACGCCGGCTAAAGGACCGGCAAAGCCTGAGATATTTTCCAGATTCACAACGGCGGGAGGCATTTGAGAAACTGAAGACGAGTCTCGCACTTCGCAGGGAAGCGCTGGAAAGATAAGAGATCTGCGATCAAACACACGCCGCCCGGCTTGAGCACGC
>JBLMZU010000622.1:0-5573 GCA_050258995.1 Bacteroidota bacterium | reverse complement strand
GTTGTACTGGGCCTCCATGACGCCGGCCAGGGCCCCCATCAGGACACCGCGCTCACCAGTCAGGTCGGAATACACTTCATTCTGAAATGTGGTAGGGAAGAGATACCCGGCACCGATGGCGATGCCGAGAGCGATGGTCCGCTCATAGGCGCGGCCGGTCGCGTCCTGCTGAACGGCAAAGCTGGCGTTGATCCCCGAGCCGTCCAGGAACTTTGTGCGGACGCTGCGTCCCGATCCCTTGGGAGCGACAAGGGCCACGTCAATATGCGGGGGCGGGACCACGCCGGTGTCATCCTTGAAGGTGATCGAAAAGCCGTGCGAGAAATACAGCATATCCCCTTCCCCCAGGCACTCCACGATCTTCGGCCACTGCGAGCGCTGGCCCGCGTCTGACAGCAAGAACTGGATGACGGTCCCCTTCTCCGCGGCTTCCTCCACGGAAAAAAGCGTCTCACCCGGGACCCAGCCATCCTCGATGGCCTTGCTCCAGTTCTTCGTCCCTTCGCGCTGGCCCACGATGACATTGATCCCGTTATCGCGCATGTTCATCGCCTGCGCAGGTCCCTGGACGCCATAGCCAAGGACGGCAACCACTTCCTCCCTTAAAACTTCACGCGCCTTCTCAAGTGGAAACTCGTCGCGGGTGACAACATCCTCTTCCACACCACCAAAATTGATTTTTGCCATGTTCTCTTCGCTCCTGAATAGATTTAGATAATTCCTCAAATGACCATGGAGGATCGACCAAGTCCATCCTCCATGACTTATGGTCCTTACGGGACCATCGCCGCCAGAGGTACATCCTCAAAATGGCGCTCGTTCATGCCCGGCATACGGCGCACGCCCTCGTTGACTCCACGCGTCATGGAGACCTGGCCGGTCCTGACCATCTCCACGATGCCGATCGGGCGCAGCAGCTCGATCATGCCTTCGATCTTGTCTTCCGTACCGGTGATCTCAACGATGACCGAGTCGGCGCCCACATCCACAATACGGGCACGGAAGATCTCTGCCAGTCCATTGACCTCAGCCCGGCGCTCCGGCCCGACCTTGACCTTGATCAGCGCCAGGTCGCGGGTGACCGAAGGCTGGTGGGTGACATCCTGCACGTCGATCACATTGACTAGCTTGTACAGGTTGGCCTCGATGCGGTGCGCATCCACATCTCCATTCGGGCAGCTCACCACGATGGTCATGCGCGACACATTCAGGTCTTCCGTCCGCCCGACTGCCAGCGACTCGATATTGAAGTTGCGGCGCCGGAACAGCGAGGCGACACGGTTCAATACGCCTGGTTTGTTCTCCACTAATGCGATGAAGGTGTAATTCATATCTTCTCCTGACTACGATTTCACAGGTCTTCGGATCATTTCATGCAGCGCCGAACCGGCAGGGACCATCGGGTATACGGCATCTTCCTTTTCCACGCGGAATTCCAGCACAACCGGTCCTTCGGTCTTGCGGGCCCATTCGATGGCTTCGTCCACCTCTTCGCGAGCTGTCACACGCCGCGCCGGGACTCCGTGCGCTTCGGCGAGCTTTACGAAGTCAGGCGTTTTCATATTCACGGCGGAGTAGCGCTTCTCAAAGAAGAACTCCTGCCACTGGCGGACCATGCCCAGGAAGTTATTGTTCATGATGGCAACTTTCACATTGGCGCCTTCCTGCACAGCAGTTGTCAGCTCGGCGGCCGTCATTTGAAATCCACCGTCACCCGCGATCGTCCAGATCTCCTGGTCCTTGGCGGCAAACCAGGCGCCGATCGCGGAGGGCAGGCCAAAGCCCATCGTCCCCGCGCCGCCGGAGGTGATCCAGCGATTCGGTTGTTCCAGCTGGTAGTACTGGGCCGCCCACATCTGGTGCTGGCCCACATCGGTGGTCACGATCGCGCCGCCGCCTGTGGCCTTCCAGATATCGGCGACGAGGTGCGGCACGTACAGCTTGCCGTCCTCCTCCCAGTTCATGATTGAGCGTGAATCAACTTCGTTCTTCCAGCCCTGGATCTCATTCAGCCACTCATCGTGATCGTATTCATCGACCAGAGGGATCAGATCGCTCACAACAGTTCTGACATCACCGACCAGCGGAACATCGACAAAGACGTTTTTATGGATCTCTGAAGGATCGATCTCGATATGGATCTTCTTGGCCTTGGGAGCATAGGTCTTCAGGGTGCCCGTCACACGGTCGTCAAAGCGCATGCCAAAGGCCAGGATCAAATCCGAATTCTGGATCGCCAGATTGGCATACGCCTCACCGTGCATGCCCATCATGCCGAGGCTCAAAGAATGCGAGGCAGGAAAGGCACCCAGTCCCAGCAAAGTACTCGCCACGGGAGTCTGTGTCTTGACCGCAAACTGCATCAATGCCTCCTCGGCATGGGACATCAAAACACCGTGCCCGCACAGGATGACAGGCTTGTGCGCCCTCTCGATCAACTCGACAGCTTCATCAAGCAATGCCCTGGGCGAACGGGTCACAGGCTGATAGCCAGGCAGTTTCACTTCTTCGGGATAAATAAATTCTGTCTGTTCGACTTGCGCGTTCTTGCAAATATCGACCAGCACCGGGCCCGGCCGGCCGCTGCGGGCGATGTAGAAGGCCTCCCGGATCGTTTCGGCGATCTGGTCGGCGCGCGTTACAAGATAATTGTGCTTCGTGATCGGCAAGGTAATACCGGTCACATCGGTCTCCTGGAACGCGTCGCCGCCGATCAGATGAGCGGCAACCTGTCCTGTGATGAACACCACCGGCACCGAGTCCATCATTGCGGTGGCTATTCCCGTAACCAGGTTCGTTGCACCTGGTCCTGATGTTGCCATTGCAACACCGACTTTTCCGGACGCACGGGCATACCCGTCCGCCATGTGTGCACCGCCCTGCTCGTGACGCACCAAAACGTGATGAACGGGATAACTCAGCATCGCGTCGTAGATCGGCATGTTCGCCCCACCCGGGTACCCGAACACCACCTCCACCCCTTCCCGTACCAGACACTCCCAAACAATTTCTGCACCTGTTTTTTTCATTGATTCTCCTTTGGACTCACGACAGTTGACAACAGACCACCTGCGGTCTACCGTCCACCGTCCGTTGATAACACCGCACCTGTATCTGCACTGGTTACAAAATAAGAATACCGTTTCAACCATTTGGAGGTGGTCTTGGATTGGAAGGGAGGCAGCGCACTCAAACGATTCTGTATTTCCTCATCGCTCAAGCGAACGTCAAGCGTGCGCGCCGTTAAGTCGATCGCGATCACATCTCCCGGCTGCAGCGCGGCGATCGGACCGTGCGCCGCCGCCTCTGGTGAGACATGACCGATGCACGCCCCGCGCGTCCCGCCGCTGAAGCGACCGTCCGTGATCAGCGCGACCTTATCCCCAAGCCCCATCCCCATAATGGCTGAAGTTGGCGATAACATCTCCTGCATTCCGGGTCCGCCCTTTGGACCTTCATAACGCACCACAACGCAATCCCCCGCTTTGACTTTTCCAGCCAGGATACCGGCCATGGCATCCTCCTGCGATTCAAAGATCACGGCCGGTCCTTCGAACTTCATCATGGCCTGGCTTACGCCGCCCACCTTCACGACCGCGCCCTTGGGTGCCAAGTTGCCAAACAAAATTGACAACCCGCCGCGTTTGGAATGAGCATTCTCATAACGCCGGATGACTTCATCGTCCTTGATATCGCATCCTTGAATGGATTCCCCCAGGGTCTTGCCAGAAACCGTCAAACGGTCAAAATGCAGCATGCCCGTCCCCCACTGGATCTCGTTCAAAATGGCAGGAATTCCACCCGCCCGATGGACATCCTCCATATGCCATTTGCCTGCCGGGCTGACCTTGCAGATATGCGGCACCTTGTCTGCGACTGTATTGATGCGCTCGAGCGGATAATCAACGCCTGCTTCATTGGCCAATGCCAGGGTGTGCAGCACGGTATTGGAGGAGCCCCCCATCGCCATGTCCAGTGCAAAGGCATCGTCAATCGCATCGGGGGTAACGATATCCCGCGGCTTGATATCGCGCTCGATCAGGGTCATGATCTGGGTTGCAGCCTGGCGGGCCAATGTCTCACGCTCAGGGGTCTTTGCCAGAGCAGATCCGTTGTAGGGCAGCGCAAGACCAATTGCCTCCATCAAACAGTTCATCGAGTTGGCTGTGAACATCCCAGAACACGAACCGCAGGAGGGACAGGCAAATTTTTCGAGAGTGGTCAAACGTTTTTCATCGATCTTTCCTGCCGAAAAAGCCCCCACGCCTTCAAATACCGAGATCAAATCGATCGCTTCGCCTTCGGGTGTCATCCCGGCCTTCATCGCGCCCCCCGAGACAAAAATGGTCGGGATATTGACCCGCATGGCAGCCAGCAACATGCCCGGCACGATCTTGTCGCAGTTGGGGATGCAGACCATGGCATCGAAGCGATGGGCTTCGATCATCGTCTCCACGCAGTCGGCGATCAGCTCCCGCGACGGCAGCGAGTACTTCATCCCCATGTGGCCCATGGCGATCCCATCATCCACACCGATGGTATTGAACTCGAACGGCACGCCACCCGCAGCCCGCACCGCATCTTTGATCAATTTACCGAACTCCTGAAGATGGACATGCCCCGGGACGACATCCACGTATGAATTGACAATCGCAACGAACGGCTTATTGAAATCCTCATCCTTGACCCCGGTCGCTCGCAGTAATGCACGATGAGGCGCTTTCTCGTAACCTTTTTTGACAGTGTCCGAACGCATAAGGCTCCTTTGGTGTAGACCCTGGATAATTGAAGATGGTCCAGCGACAGATAACAAAAGAGCCGCCCGTGGTTAGGGCGGCTCTTTGAGTTTACTCAGGTGTTATTTCTTCACCTTCACCGTTGCCATCCTAACCACAATTAGATCCTTAATAATAAGGACCGCAAGAAGGACGACAATAATAAGGGAGAGGTAAAAGATTTGGTTCATCGGTTTTTAGGTATTTCGCCCGATTATAGGCTTAATCGAAAATAAGTCAAGGGACAGTTTTCCGAGGCGGTTCAGGCTTGCAAACCTGACATCTTCTCCTTCATTTCGCTTTGTCGGGACGTAAGCTGCCATGGAACTATCCCGTGAGTTTTATCAACGCGCTTGAAAGCACTTTGACGGCCTTTGAATAATCCTCCAGGGAAATATGCTCATTCGGCGTATGATCCAAACTCGAATCGCCCGGACCATACACAACGGCAGGGCACTTCCATACCGGCGCAACAATATTCAGGTCGGCGGTTCCGGTTTTATAAACGAAACGCGGCTCTCCGCCCTGCGACCGGATGCCGCTCAAGAAGCTGCGTACAAGCTTCGTGTTTTTCTCGCAGTTCCAGGCCGGGACAGCAAACCCGGTTTTTTCAATCCTGGCTTCACCCGTAATTTCATCGAGCATCTCATACCAGGCATCCGGGGTCACATCGACCGGCAGACGAATGCCAACCTTCAAACTTGCCCATTGCTCAAAATCGTCCGAGTCTGATTCCATGCCTCGCAGCGTCACCAGCAACTTATCGAATGCTTTTTGTTTTCCGGCATTGAATGCATC
>JBLMZU010000621.1:0-4420 GCA_050258995.1 Bacteroidota bacterium | reverse complement strand
CCTGCATCCGCCTTGAACAGGCCTCCCAGCTCATTGCCCCAGTCGGTC
Organism: Bacteroidota bacterium; assembly: GCA_050258995.1. Taxonomy (GTDB): domain Bacteria; phylum Chloroflexota; class Anaerolineae; order Anaerolineales; family Villigracilaceae; genus Defluviilinea. The sequence goes on along the minus strand of JBLMZU010000621.1, from coordinate 4,372 downwards.
TTCTCCTGGAGGATGGCCACCTTGGAGGGTTTCTGATCGGCCGGGATCATTTCATTGAGAGCCTTGTAGACATCCCGTGCCTGATCGGGTGATTTGGGGAATGGCGAGAACAGGTACTTGTAACCGCGCTGGTGAATATTCCACCAGGCAAAAGATACACCGCAATACGGTACCTTGTTCTTCTCAGCAATGGCTGTCGTGGCAGCATGCATACCGCTGGCCGCGCCACCCAGGTAGGCGACCACATTGTTCTGGGAGAAAACATTCTCCAGGTTGGTCACTGCCTTGGTGGGATCCGATTCGTCATCATAAGCGGTCAGACGCAGCGGGATCTTCTTCCCATATTTCTCGACAAATACGCCGCCATCCTTGTTGATATCTTCGATGGCGTATTCATAACCTGCCTTGACCTGGGTCCCCAGGGAGCCGAACTTTCCTGTCAGAGGGATGGAAGCTCCGATTTCAATATAATCCGGGGCCGGGGGGTAGGCCGGCGTGTCCGTGCTGACGACAACTGGAGCACTGGTTGCCGCTTCCTGCGGAGCCGCAGTCGGCGCGGGCGCCGGTGTGGGTGCGGGAGCACAGCTGGCCAGTACGACGCTCAGCAACACAACAACTGCAATTACAAACCTAGCTTTCATAATCTTCCTCCTTTTTTTGAGCATTTATGGAAAGCACAATGGACAATATTGGTGATGGCGATGAACTTGGGTCGATAGGCATATCCTTTCCATATGGGGAATTTCTGACCTGGCGTCAGTTCTTTTCTTATGGAGATGGACTTGAAGGAACAACCGGGCTTTTCGGACGGGCGAACTGTTTCTGCATTTTCTTCCAGGCTTCGACCAGGCCGCCGGGCAGGAAAAGCACGATGAGAATGAACAAAATCCCGAATATGATCAGGTGATATTCACCAAGGTTCATAAGCAGGAACTGCTTGAGACCTACAAAGAACACTGCCCCGATAATGGGGCCGATGATCGTCCCTGTGCCGCCAATGTAAGCCATCATCATCGGATCGAAGGTCCACTCGGCGCCGAAAGGCATGTAGAGGTAATAGCTTACGTGGTAGAAGGCAAACGCGCCGCCCACTAGGCCTGTGAGAAAGGCGCTGACGCACAGCGCCAGCAGTTTATGCCGCAGCGCGCTGATGCCAAGCGACTCAGCTGCATCCTCCCCTTCACGAACCGCCATCATACCCAGCCCCCATCTGGAGCTGACCAGGAAATAGGCCGAGCCAATGGTAAGAGCCGCCAGCCCCAGGAAAAGATAGTATCGGGGAACCAGCTGGTAATTTGCCAGGTCCGGGTTAAAGGACATATCCGGAAAGATATTTCCAACCGTGATGAAAAGGATCTGCGCCATTGCCAGTGTGCCAATGGCAAAATAGACACCCTTGAGCCGGAAGGCGGGAATACCGATCAGGAGGGCCAGACCTACGGCCACCACCCCGCCTGCCAGGAAACTGAATGCGATCGGAACCCCGGCGATCCACAACAGCCGGGTGGTCAGGGACCCCATCCCGAAGAAGGCGGCCTGGCCCAGGTTGGTCTGGCCGGTGTAACCACCCAAAATGTTCCAGCTGGAAGCCAGGGATATATAGAGCAGGATCAGGATCAGCAGGTTGATGGTGCTGTCCTTTTTGATGAACAGCGGGCACAGAGCCAGTACGACACCGGCGATCACAAAAAGAGCGATGGAGATGGTCCGTTTTTGATCAGCCATTTAGCCCTCTTTTGTTCCAAACAGGCCCTGCGGCCGGAAGATGAGAACCAGCAGAAACAGAACCAGACCGGCAACTGCCCGGTAATTGCTGCTGATGAAGAAGGAGGTGGCCGACTCTGTCACACCCAGTGCCAGTCCGCCGACCAATGTGCCCATGATGTTCCCCAGGCCTCCCAGCACCATGGTGACTAGGGCAACCATAGTCCAGTCGAGACCCATCGCCGGGTAGATGGAATAGTTGGCGACCACCAGCGTGCCTGCCGCTCCAGCCAGAGCCGCTCCAATCGCAAAAGAGAGGAGATAAACCCGGTGGATGTTGATCCCCATCAGGGAGGCAGCCTCCCAGTTGAGTGCCGTGGCGCGGATGGCCTTGCCGGTGTAGGTTTTCTTGAGAAAGAGCTGGAGAGCGATGAGGCAGACTACCGCTACAAGCAGGCTGACCAGCCGCACAGCCGGAAAACGCACGCCCAAAACGGTCAGCGCGTCGCCGGAATAGGCGGGCGTGATGCCGCGCTCATCTGCTGTCCAGAAGCGGAGCGCCAGGTTTTGCAGGATGACCGACAGGCCGAAGGCGACCAGGAGCGTGTTTTTGATCTTGACCTCTTCGGACAGTTTGATCGTCCACGAAAAGACCAGGCGATAAAGCAGCGCTCCCAGAAGGGCCAGGACGATCATGGTGAGGAGGATGGATACAAATGGGTCGAGACCCATCAGGTTAAACAGCCAAAAAGTGACATATCCACCGAACATGATCAATTCGCCATGCGCCACATTCAACAGCTTGGTGACCCCAAACACCAGCGATAGCCCCAGTGCCACCAGGCCGTACAAGGCGCCCACCAAAATTCCATAGGCCAGGGTTTGTCCGAGTGATTCAAGCATTGACGTCTCCCAGTTCAGCCAAGATATGAGCTGCGTACAGATTCGAAAGACAAGAGCTGTTTGCCATCGACCTGCCCCACGATCCGCCCGTTTTCGAGCAAATAGGCCCGGTGGGCGATTTCGAGGGCTGCCTGAACATTTTGTTCAACCAAAAGGATGGCGACTCCCTGTTGACTGATCCTGGCGATCGTCTCAAACATCTGCTCCACCAGGATCGGCGCCAGGCCAAAGGATGGCTCATCCAGCATCAGCAGCCGGGGCTTGGACATCAAAGCCCGGCCGATCGCCAGCATCTGCCGCTCCCCGCCGCTGAGCGTTCCTGCCTGCTGGCTTTTGCGCTCGGCAAGGCGGGGAAAGATCTCGAAGACGCGCTCAAGTGTCTGGACCCTGTCCTTGCGTGCTTTTTCCACAAACGCGCCCAGCTCCAGGTTTTCCAGCACGCTCATTGCAGTGAAGATCTGTCCGGTCTCAGGCACCTGGGAGAGTCCCATCTCCACAATCTTGTCGGGAGAGGACTTGTTGATTAATTTATCAAGGAAGCGGATCTCTCCCGCAGCGGACCGGTGCAGCCCACTGATGATCCTTAAGGTTGTTGTTTTGCCGGCACCGTTGGGTCCAATGAGGGAGACAATTTCGCCATCTCCCACATTCAAGGAAATGCTCCATAGTGCCTGGAGCTCCTTGTAATAGACATCCACGTTTTCTAGACTAAGCATGGGATTTTCCTAGGTAGACTTCGATGACGCTGGGGTTATGGATGATCTCGCTGGGCGAGCCTTCCGCAATCTTTTTGCCCATGTTCAGGACCATGATCCGGTCGGAGACGCGGGTCACGGCCTTTACGATGTGTTCCACCATGATGATGGTGATCTTTGAATCGCGGATTTCCTGGATCAGGTTGCAGGCTTCCTCGGCTTCGGCCAGGTTCAGGCCGGCCATAAATTCATCCAGCAGGAGAAGGTTCGGGCGCGTGGCCAGGGCCCGGGCGAGCTCCAGCCGCTTCCTTTCCATAAGGCGCAGGTCCTTCACCAGGATCTGTGCCTTATCGGCCAGCCCCAGTTTTTCCAGGATCTGCATTGACTCCTCCCTGGCGATGCCAAGGTTTTTGCTTGGATGCTGGCCATACGCCCTGCCGACCATGACGTTCTGCAGGGCGGTGAACTCGAGGAAGGGCTTGATGAGCTGGAAGGTCCGGCCAATGCCTTTCTGGCACACCCGGTAGCGCGGCAGACCGGTGACATCTTCCCCGTGGAAGATCACATTCCCCTTATCCGGAATCACGAAACCAGTGAGTAGGTTCAGCGTCGTGGTCTTTCCTGAACCGTTGGGTCCGATCAGCCCAATGATCTCGCCCTCACCCACCTCGAACGCAAGGTCGCTGATGGCTTTCAGGCCGCCAAAGGACTTGCACAACCCGTCGACTTTCAAGAACTGCATGGCATTAGTCTCCTTTGCGCTCATCGGCTGGTCAATTGCAGCGAGGGTATAAGAGTCAGCCTCCCGGCATGGGAGGCAGGAAACACAATCGGAAGTCGAGGACGTCTTCTCTCGCCCCCCTCGATCATGAGGTCCACATTTTGAATCGCTGGCATCCCCCAAAAAGACTTGCTCAGCCCATCCACTCTCAATAAGCTCATATTCTTTCTCCTGGAGCAAAGAGGTTTTACAGCGCAAGCAAATCCTGCTGAGTTGACCTAACCGCCTGACATGGGCGGGAAGAAGCATAAGCGGCTGCCCGGATGGACGAACTCATCCGGTTCGCTCA
>JBLMZU010000620.1:0-11993 GCA_050258995.1 Bacteroidota bacterium | reverse complement strand
GCCGCCTGCAAGGCCAGATCCAATCCCTGATGATGAAGGGAGATTTCCTGAACGACGAGTTTTTGAGCGAGGTGCGTTCCCTGATCAAATAAGCCAAGGGCAATCCATTGCAGGCTCACATGTACAAATAGTGGGTATCCATTTCATCCTTTTATTGGTATACCGAACAGGGTAGTAAGGTAAAAATTCAATATGCAAAAAGGTCGATCTACCGGGATCAATGCCGCACTCATTTCCGCACTCTTTCTAGGCTTCGCTCCTGTCTTTGGCAAAGCTGCAATGGGAGAGGGTAAATTCTCGCCCTATGCAGTTGTGGCTTTGCGGACGGGCATGGCGGCACTCCTGCTCCTCCTGATCATGTTCATCTGGAAGCGCAAATATCTCTATATTTACCCGGCGGGATTCCTTGGCTGCGTGATGGCCGGGGTGGTAAATGGAGTGGGTTCCATTTTTTATTACATCGGCCTGAGCAAGCTCAACGCCAGCCTGGCACAGATGCTGTACTCGTTGTATCCGTTCTTCCTGGTATTCTGGCTTTTACTGGACAAACAAAGACCTTCCCGGCTGACTATCATCAGAATCCTGATCGCCGTTTTCTCGGTGTTTCTGCTGACCCGGGCGGCTGCCGGACCCATCGACATGGTGGGAGTCTTCTGTATGCTGATCGGCGCGGCCATGTATGCGCTCCATCTGCCAATCAACCAGCGTGTGCTGTATGATGTTCCAGCCCCTACAGTAACAGTCTATACCCTGCTTGCCATGAGTTTCGTGGTGATCCCAGCCTACTTTATATTCGATCACTCCTGGCCGGCCGGCAATCCTCCCTGGCTGCCCATCCTGGGGCTTACCATGGTGACATTCTTTTCCAGGCTGCTATTATTCCTTGGTGTAAAACATATCGGCGGCATGCAGACTGCGCTGCTGGGACTGGGTGAGCTCCTGATCGCCATCGTATTCAGTCACTTACTGCTGGGGGAAAGTCTCACGCCGATGCAATGGATGGGAGCGATCGGCTTGGGCATAAGCCTGCTGCTAGTCTCATATGAGAAACCGCCCAAAAAACCGGTCCAGACCCATGGCATGTTGAGCTGGATCCAGCCGCCTGATTATCCTTCTGACTTTTAGCGCACGCGGGCAAGCCGGGATTGAAAACGCCAAAGAAATGACCTCCATCACTACCTGATCTGGTCCGGGTTGTGTACACTGGATTCATGCAGTTCAGGAAATCTCCACCATTACCAACTGAAAAGAAGATCCGGGTTGGCTGCCCCGCTCATAACTGTGGCGGACGGTGCCTGCTGGTTGCCCATGTACGGGATGGACGGATCATTCGTCTCGAGGCGGATGACCGTCCAGACAGTGTTGCAGCGCCGCAGCTGCGGGCCTGCGTTCGCGGGCGTTCCTATTTGAGACGTCAGTATCATCCTGACAGGTTAACGCATCCCCTCCAGCGCACAGGTGCGCGCGGCAGGGGAGAGTTCCGTCCCATTTCGTGGGAGGATGCACTGGATACGCTCGCGTCCCAGGTGGAAAGAGTGAAGCGCCAGTATGGCTCATCTGCTTTGTTCGTCCCATATGGAACCGGTTCCTACAATCAACTGAACGGCTCGCATGTTGCACGGCGGCTGATGAACCTGTATGGCGGCTGCCTGGGGATTTACAACTCGTATTCCTGGGGTGCAACAAACCTGGCCACGCCTACCGTCTACGGCACACTCGTCACCGGCAACCAGCGCCAGGACTGGCTGAATGCAAGATACATCCTGATGTGGGGCTGGAACCCCGCCGAAATGCGTGATGGCACCAACAGCGACTACTTTATCAAACTGGCGCGCGAGAACGGCGCACGTGTCATTTGCATCGATCCGCGACATTCGCTAAGCGCCGCATCCCTGGCTGATGAGTGGATCCCCATCCGGCCGGGAACCGACACGGCCATGATGAGCGCCATGGCCTATGTCATGCTGACCGAACACCTGTACGATGCCGAATTTGTCCGCATGCACTGTGTTGGATTCGATGACAGCCAGATGCCCGTCGAAGGAGCCGAGAGTTACAAAGAGTACATCCTCGGGATTCGGGATGGGGTACCCAAGACACCGGCCTGGGCGGAGGCGATAACCACTGTTCCCGCAGAGACGATCATCCGCATCGCGCGTGAGTATGCCACGATCAAACCTGCCGTTCTCTACCAGGGCTACGGCATGCAGCGCCGCGCCTATGGAGAACAGGTGGTGCGCGCCGGATGTGTGCTGGCGGCGATTACAGGCAACGTGGGCATCCATGGCGGCTGGGCCAGCGGGCTGGGCCTGCAGGCAGCGGATGGAGGCGGGCTGTGGACGGTGTTCCCGACCGGTGAAAATCCCGTCCAAGCCAGCATCCCGGTCTTTCTTTGGACCGAGGCCGTCGTCCGCGGAAAGAGCCTGACCCAGGCAGACGGTGTGCGCGGCGTCGAGCGTCTTGACCATGATATCAAGTTGATCTATGCCGTAGCGACCAACTCCCTGATCAACCAGCATGCAGATGTGAATCGAACCGCCGAAATCGTGGGCGATGAATCCAAAGTGGAATTTATCGCCGTGCAGGATAACTTCCTGACCCCGACGGCGCGCTATGCAGATCTGATCCTGCCGGCCTGTACCCAGTTCGAGACCTGGGGTGTGGAGGATGGCTGGAAATATGGGGATGAGGTGATCCTCCAGCCAAAACTGGTCGAGCCGCTTGGAGAAAGCAAATCCGATTATCAGATCTGTTCCGAGCTTGCGGATAGACTGGGAATCTACGAGGCATTTACAGAAGGGCGTGATGAGAAAGGTTGGGTGGATTATTGCCTGGGAGAGTTTCGCCGCCTGCGCTTCCCGGAACTACCCACGCTGGACGAATTCCTTGAATCGAACCTTGGCGCGTGGACGCGGCCGGTCGCCAAACCGGCGATCGCCTTCGAAGAGTTCCGCCTGGACCCGGACAATCATCCCCTGGATACGCCGAGTGGAAAAATAGAGATCTTCTCGAAGCAAATGTTCGACCTCGGACAGCCCGAGGAGATCCCACCCATCCCAAAATACATCCAGGAATGGGAAAGCCCCTTCGATCTGAACAATCCTTATCCACTCCAGGCGCTCGGGCACCACACCCTGCATCGTGTCCATTCCACCCACGATAATAACGACTGGCTTGAGGAGGCTTTTCCCCAGCGCGTATATCTGAACCCGCTCGATGCAGGTACGCGCGGGATATGTGATGGTGACCATGTCAAGATTTTTAACCGGCGCGGTGCATTGATCCTGCAGTGTCGCATTTCGCCTCGCATCATGCCGGGTGTTGTGGATATTCCTCAAGGCGCCTGGTATGAACCAGATGAAAAGGGAATCGATCGCGGCGGCTGTGTCAACGTATTGACTTCGCAGCGCTGGACGCCTTTCGCCCATGCGTCCACACAGCATACGATCATGGTCCAGGTTGAAAAGGCAGGCAGTGCATGAAAGAGCAATACGCCTTCTTTTTCGATGCGCGGTTTTGTTCCGGATGTAAGGCCTGCCAGGCCGCCTGCAAGGATAAGAACAATCTGCCTCCCGGCGTGTTATGGCGGCGCGTGATCGAGGTCTCCGGAGGCTCCTGGCAAAAGGACGGAGTCGCCTGGAACAACACTGTTTTTGCCTATAACTTTTCCATCGCCTGCAACCACTGTCTGCATCCCAAGTGCGCGGGGATCTGTCCGGTCAATGCATTCATCGTGCGGGAAGATGGCATCGTGATCCTGGATGAGACGAAATGCATGGGGTGTGGGTACTGTGCCTGGGGCTGTCCCTACGACGTGCCGCAATACGACTACGAAGCAGGTCACATGTCGAAGTGCGATTTTTGCTTCGATCAACTGGAGCAGGGACTGCCGCCCGTCTGCGTGGCAGCCTGTCCGCTGCGCGTGCTGGAGTATGGGGAAATGACATCGTCAAGCCCGACGCCGAATGAGATCCGCCTTTGGGAGGCGCCGTCGAACACTCATCCCTATCCCCTGCCTGTTACTTCTCACACGCAACCGCGGCTGGCGGTCAAACAACATCCAGCGATGTGTTCTCCTGTAGAGAAACACCTGGCAAACCGGGAGGAGATCAGGCCTCGTTCCCCTTCTGCCGGGGAGGACCTGCCACTACTCATCTTCACCCTTCTCGGTCAAATGGCCGTCGGCGGACTTTGGGCAGTGGCCTGGATGTTTCCACCGGTATGGTCCCAGGTGCGATACGAAGCAACATTCCTGCGAGTCCTACCCCTTCTCCTGATCGGGGGCTGCCTGGCTGGGGGAATGCTTGCCTCCCTGGCCCACCTGGGCACAAAGAAAAATGCCTGGCGAGTCTTTACCAACCTGCGTCATTCATCGATCAGCAAGGAAGTATTCTACACAGGCCTCTTCGGGATAAGCATATTATTCGGTGTTGTGCAGATCCTATTTTTGAAACAGGACCTCTTTCTCATAACAGCATTTGCCTCCATCGCCGGCCTTGCACTGGTCTACAACATGGCCCAGGTCTACCGTCTTCGGGCCGCGCCGGGATGGAATACCTGGCGAACCAATGCCGTCTTCCTTGTCAGCGCCCTGCTGTTGGGCCTGGCAGCGATGACACCAATCCTGTACTACGAATCGATTTCTACCGGCATACAAATTCGTCCGGGTGGGCAAATTACGGTTTGCGTGATCATTCTGGCTTTGCTAATCATGCAGCTCTTGTTGATGCGCAAGCGGCCCGGACAATCTCCAGCATATGAGCTACGAATGGGACTGTTGCTGCTCGGGATGGGAATAGCCGCAGCTTCCCTGTTCGGCCATGTGGATTTCACCCGGACCAGTCTTCTCATCTTTGCGGTCGTGATCCTGGAGGAAACCCTGGGAAGATGGCTGTTCTACCGGTCGAGGCTGTAGCTCATTTCCTGATCCATGTAGATCAACAAGTTCTCGACATTATCCGCAAAACTCACGATAAATTTGCCATCCGTAAACTCGATCTTGGCCACCTTGCACCTGCCAGCCAGCTGGGGCATTCGGGCCTTGATGTGCGCCAGGGCGATCGCCTCGATCGCCTGTCCAAGGGTCATGTTCGACTTTACGATCGTCTCGCCGTCGGGCATGTAGAGCGCATGCCTTAGTAGGAAATTTGGATCCAGAACCACCTGTGAGCCGTGCTCACGCGGTTTGATGGAATTGCCATTTTTCGACACTGGTCGCTACCTCCATATCAAATACTTTCCGGGCGCGGCTTAAGACCGCCTCCACCACTTTCCCGTAGTAATAGCCTTTCGTATCACAACAGTTAAACAAGGGATTCCCATCATCGTCCAGGTCACCCGGGTAAAAACCCGGGAAACAGAAGACGTCGCCGCTCTGCTCTTCCACGCCATTCAGCTGAAACTCCAGGTTCACGGCGCCACAGTTGTGCTCCACCCTCATCAGATCCACAACCGGCCGGCCGTCTGCCCCGGTGAGATGCCTAGCATTGCGTGCGAATAGCGGCATTTGCGAATCGATGAAATTCTCCACTTCCTCTGGATCAGGGATGGCATTGAATTTCCATAGGTAAACGGACATCTTACCTCTTGCCTTTCTCCATTCAGGGAGTGCCTATGGTGGGATATGCGACTTCCCGTACATGCGACGGTGCTGCGTCGTCAGGACAGCACCCTCCTGGCAGGGACGGGATTTTGAGGAAATAGGCACTTCAAATGTTCCACTCAAAAATTAGAACATTTGTGCTAAAATACAACCCAGAGGTTACCATGATTCTTGGATCTATGAAAGAGGTATTTCTAAGCTGTGCAAGGGATATGTATCTATTCGACTGCCGTGTAGCACGGCTGGAGGACGAGGTCCTAGGCGCATATCGGGATGTCCTGGAGTCTTTCATTCGCTTTACCGGTGACATCCGGATCAGGCAGCTGACCCCCGATCATGTCCGCCTGTACATCGCCAACCTGTCCGACGGCCCATATGAAGGAGAGGAACATGACAATCTGGTAATGAGTCAATACGCAGTGATCCAGACCTGGATCCATTGGATGTACGTGCAAAAATTCGTAAACGAGCGCGATGGAGGGCTCGTAAAACACCCCGGCCTGACCAGCCTTTTCCCCTCGCGAATTAACTGGAGGCTGTCGCAGTACTGGAAATATCCACTTTCGGTATAACTTTTGGAAATTCCGTCACTCCGGCCTTATCTCGAACGTTTTAAGAAAAAGACCAATTCGCACAGATAAGGAGCTAAGAATGGCATATACACTGGATACAAAATTAGGTGATCTTTTGAACGATACCCATGCAGTCGATGTTTTGGAAAAGCACGCTCCCGGAATTTCCAAGAATCCAATGATCGGCTTTGCAAAAGGAATGACCTTAAAATCCCTGTTGGAAATGCCACAGGCCAAGCAGTACGGGATTAATGAAGATATGGTCCAAAAAGTGCTGGCGGAGATCAACGCGGGAAAATAAGCGCGAAGGGTAAAAAGAAAGAAAAAGACCATCAGGCGAAAAATCTGATGGTCTTTTCGTTTTTCAAGAGCAAAATGGGTCTACTTGTCCCCTTCATATAAATAGCCGGTACCCCGCACACTCACGACCCGATCTGACAGGGAGGGGAAGGCTTCCAGCTTATGGCGCAGGCGGCTGACCAGAGGGCGCAGGATCTCGGGCGCCTCGCGCTGGGAGGTGTCATATCCCTGGACGAGGAGCACCAGCTCACGGTGGGAATAGACCCGGCCCGGATTCTCGATCAGCACGCGCAGGAGACGACCCTCCGCTGGCGTAAGGTGGATCACCTGGTCCTTCTTGCGGACCTGGCGACGGGAGAGGTCGATATGTGTGCCGTCCTTCAGTGTGAACTCGCCACCGCCTTCATCGACATCCATGGTGGTGACGCCACCGCGCATCTTCAGGCGGGCCTCCCGGCGCGAGAGCCCCTTTTTGATGCTGTTGACCACCTGCGCCGGTGCCGCCGGCTTGAGCAGATAATCGTGAATGCGGAGGCGCAGCGCCTGGATCGCAGATTCGGTCGTGCCAAAGGCAGTCAGGAGGATAATCTCGGTTTCAGGTGAGATCTGGTTGACCACCTGAACGACCTCCAGACCGTCCATGCCGGGCATGCGCAGGTCGACCACCATGAGCTCCACCGGGTGCGTGCGTACATACTCGACCGCTGCCTGGCCGTTCGGAACGGAATTCACCGTATATCCTTCGAGACGTAAAATGTCCGTCAGAGACTGGCGGGCAACAGGTTCATCATCCACGACTAATATATTGGATTTCATTGTTTATCTCCCTTGGGCAAAAATAACCTGAAACAGGCACCGGACCCGTGTCCGTCAATGAGGTCAAGCGTACCACCGTGGGCGGTGACAATATTGTAACTCACAGTCAGGCCCAAACCGGTGCCACCTTCCTTGGTGCTGAAGAAGGGCTCAAAGATATTCTCCCGGCGATCCGCGGGGATGCCGGGTCCGCTGTCTTCGAAAATGATCTCCACGCCGTCTGTCACTGCCCGGGCGCTGACCCTCAGCTTACCGCCATCGGGCATGGCATCAAAGGCATTCAGGATCAAATTGAAAAAGATCTGCTGGATCTGGCTGCTGACCACGAATATGTCAGGCAGGGATTCCGGAAGCTCCGTAACGATATGGATGTTCTTCGAGCGAAGCTGTGAGGAGGTCAGGCTCAGGACATGGTCTAGCAGATCCAGGATATCCACCTGCTCGACCTTTACAGCGCCGGGCCGGTAAAAATCGAGCATGCGCTGTACAGTCTTGCTCAGGCGGTCGAGCTCCTTTTTTGCAAGCTCGAAATACTCCCTGCGCTTCTCCGGCTCTAGATCCTCCCGCCCGGCCAGGTGCAGACAGTTCTGCACGGACTGCAGCGGGTTGTTGACCTCATGGGCGATCGAAGCGGTCAGTCTTCCTGCGGCCGCCATTTTTTCCACCCGCAGCAGAGCCTGCTGCGATTCCTCGATCTGGCGGACGTAATTCCGAAGATCTTCATACAGGCGGGCATTCTCCATGGCGACGACCGCCTGGCGGGCCAGGACAAAGAACATCTCGAGATCGGCGCCGCGGAAGGGGGAACCGCTCGCATCCCGGGCGGCAAACAGGACGCTGTGCAGGTTGGAGCGCGCGATCGGGATCAGGATCGCCGACCCAAGCCCGAGCGAGGAAAGAAGCGCCTGCGCATCCGCCTCCCCAGGACCCGTCGCGTTGAACACGATCGGATTCCCATCCGAATCCACGTTCAGGATCAGCTTCGTGGCGAAATTTTCTCCATCCACCTGAAGCACACGTCCCCGCTGTGCGATCGTGGAGACTGCCCCGTTCTCCACCTGATAATAGGCAACGTTCGAGCAGTGCAGGTGATCCCGCATGGCAGTCAGGATGAGCTCGAGCAGCCTGTCCCGGTCGGTCTCCGAGAACAGCGTTTCCGTCACATTAAACAACGGGCGCAGGGCCTGCATACGGGCCGTATCGCGCTTGCGCTGGTTGTCAGTCAGCACCTGGCGCACGGAGGAAAGCAGCTCATCGCTGCGCTCGAACGGCTTGAGCAGCAGGCCGTCGACACCCTGTCGCAGGGCACGGATGGCGGTCTCCACCGTGCCAAAACCGGTCATGACCAGAACGGCGATATCCGGCTGCACCACCTGGGCCCGGGAGATCACATCAAAGCCATCCACCTCCGGCATGCGGATATCGACGACCAGCAGATCCAGACGGTGATGCTGCAGGTGCTCGATCGCGGCCCGCGGGTCGGTGAGGGCAACGACATCATAACCGGCTCGACTCAATACACGCTTGCAGAGCGCCGCAATACCGGGCTCGTCATCCACAACAAGGACGGATACAGTTTCCATAGGCATCTACAACGGCAGCCAGACGGTGAACTTGGAACCCTTGCCCGGCTGGCTTTCCACGTCGATCTGTCCTCCATGATCCGTAACAATTCCATAGGTCACCGACAGGCCCAGGCCGGTGCCGCCCTGGTTGCCCTTGGTGGTGTAAAACGGCTCAAAGATGCGCGCCTGATCCTTTGGGGTGATCCCAACCCCGGTGTCCATCACCGTGACCACCACCCAATCACGGTTGTTGCGGGAGACGGTTTCGGTAAGGATCTTCATGTCGCCGCCGCCCGGCATGGCCTGCAGCGCATTATGGACAAGATTGAGCAGCACCTGTTTCATCTGGTTCGCATCCACCAGCACCCAGGGAAGGTTCACTTCCAGGTCGAGGTTCAATTTGACGCCGCTGGATTGAATCAGGTGCTTGCTCAAAGCGACCACATCCTCAACGACCTCATTCAGTGAAGCGCGCGCCCGCACGCTCTCGCTCTGCCGTGCAAAGTCGAGCAGCCGGCGGACCACACTGCGCGCCCGCAGTGCCTCGCGCAGCACGATCTCGATATCCTTATGCATCTCGCTATCTTCCGGGATATCATCCAGTGCCAGCTCCGCAAAACCCGTCACAGATGTCAATGGGTTATTCAGCTCGTGAGCGATGCCGGCTGCCATCTCGCCCACGGCCGCCAGCTTGGCTGCCTGGATCAGGCGATTTTCGGCTGAGCGCTGGGCCTCCATGCGGGTGCGCAGCTCCACCTGAGCGTTCCGCAGTTGCATGATCATCACCTGCAGCCGCTGGTACTGATCCGCGCTGGTGATAACGCTGGCCAGGATCCCGGCCAACGATTCGAGCGCCATGAAATCATTATGCGTAAATGCATTGCGAGAGCTGCTCTCCACGTCGATGATGCCCAGGATCTTGACGCCCTCCCGGATCACAACACACATCTCGGAGCCAGCCTGCCAGCCCTTGATCGAGCGGTAGCGCGGGTCCTGCATTACATCGTTAACCACCACGCTTTCGCCCGTTTTGAAAACGTGGCCAGTGATGCCGCCCTCGACCGGATATTCGAAGGAGCGCATGGCCTTCTTGACTACGCTCTGGCTGGTGCCGCCGAAGCCGCCGATCGTCAGATCACCCTTTTCATCGGCCACGAACACAGCGGCGATCTCATAGGCAAAATAACGCGCCAACAGCTCGGCCGTGATTTCTGCCACGGTGCGCGGCTCGGTGAGACCGATCACCTGCTGAACGACCTCGTGGATCAGTCCCAGGTTGCGGGCGCGCCCCTCCGCCTCTTCCCGCAGACGGGTGTAATCGGCCAGGCTCGCCAGGTGACTGGCAATGACCGTGATCAGGCTTTCATCATACATGTTGAAGGCATCGCGCCGCAGGCTTTCGACACACAGGATCCCGATGGTCTGTCCCCGGAAACGGAGCGGCACGTACATTCCGGACAGCGCTTTTTCATATAACGGCAGGCTGACCTGCGGGTGGGTTTCGCTCAAACGGACTTTTTGGCCCTGCTTCAACAGCGGCGTGACCCGGTGCTCGTCGGCGCTTTGGACGGAGGACAGCATGTTCCCATCGGTGCTGCGGTATTCGGTCAACAGCCGGTTGTCGGAAGAAAGAAGATAGAGCACGATCAGCTCGGTGCTGAAGGCCCGCGAGAGCAGGGCAAACATTCTGTCGGCGATCTGCTCCAGGTTGCGGCCGGTGGAAACCGTAATGGCAAAATCGTTCAGCATCCCAAGGCGGCGCAGGTGCTCCGCCATTTCCGCGAAGGTGATGATGGTCTCCACCGAGGGAGCGACCTGGGTTGCCATGTCGACCAGGCGGTTCCACTCATCGCGCTTGAATTCATTGGCACGCCAGAGGACCAGTGCGCCGATCAAGCGCTGGCCGATCACCAGCGGCAGGCAGGCCCACAGACGGGTGCCCGCCTTCATCCCGCGGTGCGGGATGTCGGCCCAATGCTCGCTTTCGCGGTGGACGACGATGGGCGACAGGTTCAGGCTCACCCGTCGAAGCAGGGGGTTTTCCTCAATCGAGACCACCAGGTCCGTACAGGCAGGCGCGTTCCACTGGGCACGGACTTCAAGCGATTCGCCGCGCCGGATGGCCAGCCAGCCACCCTGGACGGAGATCAGGCGGACGAAAGAGGTCAGTGCCCGATCGAGGGCCCGCGGCAGGTCGTACGGGTTTTCAGAATCGAGGTCCGGGACAAGCAGAGAGGCAGCCACCGAGGAGGAGGCAGACGTTTCCGGAGGCACTTCCCCGTTCCCCATGCTCGAAACGACCAGCCGCCAGAGACGCTGCGATTCATTGGAAAGCTGGTTCGCACCGGCCACGACGACGCGCGAAACGCCGGCCAGCGGAAAGGCATACAGCCGGTCGCCCTCCAGCTTTGAAGGTTGAGGCAGCGAGACCGAGCGGCTCTGGCCTCCACTCAACGCGCCGCACAGCCAGGAATCGACCTCCATTTTGCTGAGGAAATTGACCAATTCCGGGTGCATCTTTTTGGCAAGACGATGGTGAGAAATCACCCGCCATTTGCCCGCCTCCCGCTCAACAAGCGCAGACCAGGCGACGTCGGTTAACTGGCTGGCTTCCTTAAGCTGGTAGTCTGTGGTTATTTGACCTGGCATCGGGGATAATTATACACTTGATAGGACAGCCTCCTCTTTCTGAGGGTCTCTTGATATTGAAACATAATGTTCCGTGGCCATTTACCCGGGTTGCCGCCCGCCCGGATCCGGATGGTAAAATCACAGGATGACTGATCTCATCGTGATTGGCGGCGGCCTGGCCGGAAGTGAGGCGGCCTGGCAGGCAGCACAGCGCGGCTTGCAGGTTTCCCTCTATGAAATGCGTCCTGTCCTGCAGACGGGTGCTCACCAAACCCAGGACCTGGCCGAGCTTGTCTGTTCGAACTCGCTCGGCTCCAACCTGCCGGACCGGGCCTCTGGCCTTCTCAAGAACGAAGCCCGGCGACTGGGCTCCATGCTGCTGGAGGCCGCTGCCGAGGCGTCCCTGCCAGCCGGCGGCGCCCTGGCCGTGGACCGGGAGCTTTTTGCCCACAAGGTCACCGCGAGGATCCAGGGCCATCCAAACATAAGGCTGATTCGCGAAGAGGT